>AXYY01000087.1 GCA_000485475.1 Candidatus Ancillula trichonymphae ImTpAt | reverse complement strand
TTTGCTTCGCAAAAGAGACCTTATGCGGCTAGTTGTCTACAGGAGCTTCCTGTGATTCACTAGGCACTTACTGTCAAGTTTATTGACATTCAGCAGAAATATCGCAACGTTGAAGATGACTATGGCTGCAGATAGTTGCGCATATTCGAAATCTTGAATGTTGTATTTATCCACAGTTGAATACGCTACGAGAGCAGAAATCGTCGGAATAACTAGAGAATAAACAACCTTGAATAGTGTCCTTTCATGAAAAGGTGACACCACTGAGTTGTAATATTAACAGTCTCTTTTGCCTCAAGTTGTAGTAAAGATAAATCCCATGTAGGAAGTAAATATTGCCAGAAAAATACCGATGCTGAAGACTGAAGTTTCAACAATTTCTATTTGAATTTGTGAATTAACACTATCTGAAACATAGGTTGTCGAATTTATATACTTTTTTCATACGTTGTATTTATTGAGTTCTGTTTCAACATCGTTATTGGTATTATCATAATTTGACTGGGAAAATCCGAAATTCGTTGATAGTTGGTAATCATTTAGAAAATTTTGTGTGTAAGGTAAAACGACAAAATAATTATTTGATGCGATGATATTTTGATAGGATGAATTAAATACTGCAATTTCTTGATTATCTTTTATCGGTAAGAGGTTAATTTCTAGATTTTCAATTTGGTTGTGCCTACTAAATCAGATGATAGCCATTTTAGTATTCCTGTTTTTTTGAGATTCTAGATTTAGATGTGACTCAGGAAATAATAAATAAATTGTATTACCATCCTTTTGCGAGTCCACTTCAACTTTATTATTTCTCAAATCAAGTATATTGTTATTTTTTACGAACAAACTATTGACAATCATATTCTTGTTAAAAAGTTACTGGTATCAGTATAAAAAATAAATGGATCGTCGGCAATTTCTGATGACAACGTTGAATTATGATAATTTGCAAAAATCAACTTGTCCTTACTTTCTTCTTCTTTCATAAATTTGGCGATAACTTGATATAAATCATCCTCGAGAATGGACCCACCTGTGTTGTAAAGGCAACATAATTCTTGATCGCGTTATAATTTTTAAGTACTTCAATATTATTACTAAGAACATTTACCTTTTGATAGGTGGATTATCCAAATGAAATTAGCAAGATAAAAATAGTTATCTGCAAAACACTTAGGGCTTTTAGGACAAGAGAATTGTTTGTTTTTTCGAGTAGATATTGAATTGAAAATGAATGAGATTCCGTTATAGTTCAACAACAAGACAACTCACCAGCACAAAAATGAACTGAAAAACTACTAGTGCTATAAATATAAAAAGAATGCTGAAAAATCGTGTAGTTGGTTATATGAGAACAAGAATATACTAATTCCTACTAGAGCAATAATCACACCTGTAACATCCGCGACAAGAACCGATAAAATATTCCTGAGCATTATTAAACTGTAAGATTTCCCTAATGTCAAGTAAATAAAAATTATTCTTCTTGTTCTTCAAAAACGCTTGTAGAATTACAAAAAAAATCAAAGAGGAAAACATAAAACAACATTAAAAATCCATATTTTGGAATTGTTTGCACTGCGGATTCAAAATAACTTTGATTTTTTGTCAATGCGTCTGCTCGTATATTCTCTTATCAGATAACATTTGTACAAGTTTGTGTGTGCTGTTTGCTGGACAATTGGTATAGTATAGTCCAAAGACAGATCGCTGTTCAAGTTCTCGATAATCATGAAATGTACCTCTCTCAGTTGGGTTAAATAAATGATCATATTCCGACACTACTTTGTTGTGGTCATCGACATCACCAACAAAAGAATATATGTTCTTGTTGTGTGCGTTCTGCGTTTCTTCTCCATATGTATAGTAAATATTGATGCCCAAATTGCGTGCAGTATTATTTATATCCTCAAGAATTTTTGTCTTCGTAATATTATCAGGCATTTGCGTAATTTAATTGTGAATGAATAATCAGTATCTCTAATGCCAATTTTGGAATAATTATTGAACGTGACAAATACCATCACTCCACACTTGCATATTTAGCGATGTTCATGAATGAAATCCTTTGTTATAAATTAACCAAAATTCTATCATTGATCCTGAATATTTTCGTGGTGTTTACATTTTGTATAACTCTAGAATCGTGAGTTGCAGTGACTACAATCGCTCCATTGTCCGCCAATTCTTTAAGAATGTTAAAACTATATAGATAGCGTTTGCATCAGCATACACACGTCCGTTTGAATCTCCATTGCCGTTGACCGTATTTGCATAGTGACGGCGCTCACCGTGAAAATAGCGTGATATACACTGATCGTTTTGAATTCCATATGTCCAGTTCCATCCCCCCCTTCTCTATCTTCCTGATTTAGCGCAAGCACTCAGCAAAAGTTTGTAATCTCTCGCTTGCCTCGTCAAGCAATAGTCATAGTCTGTCTTCGCCGTCTATAATACTATCAGGATTAGATTGCATTATGTCCTCGGTTAGACTGTTTAAGTAAGTACATTCTCGTTCAGAATGTCTGCATTGATTACCACAAGCTCGTTCACTTGTGTGTCTAGTATATGTTTCTTTTCGTTCATTCGTTTCCCCTTCTCTATCTTTGTTAATCACTCTAGCCATTTTGCTATCGCACCAACCGCGCAAAGCCCTGTCATCATTACTAGCGGTCCATACCAATTGTTACCACAAAATACGCTCCTGATAGTATAATAACTATTGGATATGCTATAACATATAATATATTTCTCCCATATTAGAACACCTCCGCTGACTCTGTTTTTCTGTTAGGTATAACCTTTACCACAAACATCAGCGAACAAGTCTAAGCTTATACCATCGCCACCGTCACGTTTTTTATACGCACGTTCTGTTAATGTTCCACGTATCATCACACGGTCGCTTTTGCCCAAGCACTGAGCTACGTTTGAAACGCCCTTTCTAATCTGCTTCTTCATGTCTCCCTACTTTCTGGCTGTTCGCAATCCTTCAAGCCTGAATGCATAGCCAAACGCACAAGCCCGAGCCACAAGCATACTACATGCCCACACAGCAGCCCCATTATACCACAAGTAGACAACATTGTCAAGTTCACACCTGTTTGTGCGGCAAAAGTTTTGAGCAGCTAGAAGTAGTATTTTTACAAAATTCTCCTGTAATTTGCCAATGTCATGCGTTCATTTTCGTCAACATGTGTTATAATAACATGCATGATGTATTTTACTAACGCCAACGCTGAAAAAATCAGAGGTTATCACACACTTGAACAAAAGAAGGTGCGGGAGAAGTCTAGGCGCGTCCTCGTTGAGGGGGTAAATGCGGTTGAGCAAGCCATCAAGTTGCATTCGGGGGCAGTAGAGTGCGTAATTGTGCAAGATGATGAGCTGAACTTGCGCATTCGCGATGTGCTGAAAGTTGCCCAAAAAAAGCACATTCAGGTGGATACTGCAACGCCGGCAATTATGGACAAGATTTCCAAAAATGCGATGTCGATCATTGCAGTTGTTAAAATGCCGCAGAGTCTACAACACGCAGAAACGGGCGACCTGGCGGTAATCTGCTCAAGAATTTCAGATCCTGGCAATGCAGGTGCTATTGTTCGTGCGGCCGCTGCATTTGGTGCAAGTGTAGTTATTTTTGCAGGTGACTGCGTTGACCACTGGAGTCCGAAGGTGATTCGTGCAAGTGTAGGTGCAGTTTTTCAGGTGCCCATTTTGAACACTTCAAGTTTGGAGGAGGCAGTTGATTATGTCAAGAAGCTTGGATATTACACAGTTTGTGCGGATATTCGAGGCTCTGAAAAAGTTCCTGTTCACACACTAGGGAGTCCTGAAATTGCTCAGGTGTTGCAAAAACCTACCGCCTGGATTTTTGGCAGCGAGGCGCACGGACTTGAGAAAAGTGAAGTTGACTTAGCAGATTCTTGCGTTGTAATTACCATGCCTGGTGTAGTTGAGAGCTTGAATTTGGCGGGCGCGGTACACATTTGTTTATATGAGACAGTTGTTTATATGAGACAGTAAGAGGTAAAAATGAAGAGTAATATAGAACAACACGAAAATAAGAAACTTGATAGACAAATTTTATCATTAGCACTACCAATTTTTGGTCAGATGATTATTGAACCTGTGATGCTCACGGCAGACACAATCGTGGTTGGGCATATTTTGACAACACAAGATTTGGCAGCTCTAACTGTGGGTACTAATGTCTGCGGTGCAATAGTTGGTATATTTATCTTCATAGTTGTTATAACGAACGCTTCTGTTTCGCGGGCGTTTGCAGATGGAAACAAAAAAAGTGGTCTGCACATCGGGCTGAACAACGTTTGGTTGGCTGCGTTGCTAGGCACGATTACAGCGCTCTTGACATACTTGTCTGCACCAGAAATCGTCAAGCTCTTCAATATGGATTCTGTTGTGAGTGCGGGTGCGGTTAGCTACATCCGCGCGCTCGTTCTTGGTTTTCCTGCAAACATGATAATTATGGCGGCAACTGGAATTCTACGCGGCTTCAAGCTCGTGAAAATTCCACTGGTAGTTTCAATCGGAGGCGTTGTTGTAAATGTACCGCTGAACATCACTTTCTTGACAATTGGGCACATGGGGATTTGCGGTTCTGGGCTCGCAACTGCAATCGCCTTGAACTTGATGATGGCCGCACTAGTTTTTCCGCTTATCCGCATGGCGCTAAAAACGAAGACCAAGAAACGTCCGAACGGACGCACAATGTTTAGTTCCGTTCTCGAGGGCATTCCGATATTTTTGCGAACACTTGCACTTTGGTCAGCAATTTCGTTTCTCGCCATGTTTGTTGGATCTTACGGCGCACCAGCGGTTGCAGGTTTGCAGGCGGTGGATTCTGTCTGGTACTTTGCAATACTGATTCTGGATTCAGTTTCAGAATCAATTATCTCACTCATTTCTGCGGAGATTGGTAAGCGCAACTTTGACAAGGCAAAACTTATTCTTGGTCGCGCAATTTCAATCGGTCTTCATCAGGGAATTGTATTAGGTCTCATTGGAATTGTCATGAGTTTTACAGTTCCACCGATTTTTTCACCAGATGCAGAAGTACACAAATATATAACTTGTGGCATATTTGAGGGAAGTTTCGTTCTCTGGTACGCATCGTTCGCGTTTATTATTGATGGCTGTTTAGTTGCAGCAAAAGACACTAAATTCATGGCACTTCAGACAGTAGTTTCGGCGGCGCTCTACATATCGGCCACACTTTTGCTTGATCCACTACTGCCCAAAAATCCACTTGGTTTCTTACTCCTGATGTCGACATATGATGGTGTTTTTCTGGGTAGTCGAGCACTTCTTTCGCTCTACAGGTTTCGTAAAGACCGCTGGCTCAAGCACAGCACAAATAACTGCTAGCGGCATTTTCGCTAGTGTTTTAGTTATTCACATTGTGTACACGTTCACACCTGAACAAATCTTCAGTTGTGATATAATAAACTTGTGAAGCAGAAATCCGATGTTGCAGGTATTCTGGACTTTTTGGATCCAGAGCAGAGACAAGCAGCGCAAACAGTTGAGGGGCCAGTTATCATCGTCGCGGGTGCGGGAACTGGGAAAACCCGCACAATCACGCACCGGATTGCCTACGGCTGTCACGCGGGTGGCTGGAAACCAAATGAGGTTCTGGCAGTAACTTTCACCTCAAAGGCTGCGCGTGAAATGCAAGAGCGGTTGGAGTTGCTCGGAATTTCAGGTGTGAACGTGTACACATTTCATGCGGCCGCACTCAAACAGATGCAGTTATTCTGGCCAAAAGTAGTTGGAACACTCCCGCCGAAACTGGAAACGAACAAGTTGGTGCATATTTACGATGCTGCAAAGGTGCACCAAGTTGAAATAAATCAAGCTGATGCGCGGTTCATATCAGACGAGATCAGTTTTGCCAAAGTCAGCCTCATTTCCACTGCGGAGTATGAAGATATGGTTAAAAATATGAATCGCATTTTCCCAGAACATTTACCAATCAGAATAGTTGCCAAATTATATGAAGAGTATGACAACATCAAGTCTAGGCGAGGATTTGTGGATTTTGAGGACATTATACTGGTGATGATTCACATGATCTCAACGAGAAAAGCAGTTGCTAAAGAAATCCGCGAGATGTATAAACACATAATTGTCGACGAATATCAGGATGTGTCACCGCTCGCACAAAGCTTGCTCAATTGTTGGCTTAGCACTTCTCGTGAAGTGTGCGTTGTTGGTGATCCTAGTCAAACTATCTACTCGTTTACGGGCGCGAACCCTAAATATCTACTAGATTTTGAGCGCAAATACAAAGCAAAACGCGCAGGTGATTCAGCAGTCCAGCGAATTGAACTAATACGAGACTACCGTTCAACTGATCCAATCGTCGGACTCGCAAACAACATCTTGAAGTTACGGGGACCTGGTAGTTTTCCACCACTCAAGTTGATTAGCGCTGCAAAAAACTACAACTCGAAGTTGTTCCCTGTTGAATACAACGAGTATTTCGATGACCAGGCTGAAGCACAAGCAGTTGTTCAAAAAATCGAGGAGTTGATTAAATCTGGGCAGTATCGTCCAGGTGATTTTGCAATCTTAACGCGCATAAATGTGCAACTTGATGTGTTCGAGACTTCGTTTAAAAACAGAAAGATTAGTTACACTTTGAAGAAAAGTAAGAACGCCCTTATTAACGAAGTGGACTACTCACCACCAAGTGAAGAAGTTAAGGAAGTCGCTACAAATACTGTAACACTTGCATCGCTACACAGCACAAAAGGGCTAGAGTTCACATGCGTCTTCCTCTGCGGTTTAAGTGATGGAAACATGCCAATCTCAAAGGCGCGCACACAAGAGGACATTGAGGAGGAGCGGCGACTTCTATATGTTGGTGTTACACGAGCGAAACAGCGCCTGTTCATGAGTTTTGCGCGTCAGAAGGCTGCTGGAAGTATGCACACAAGACAGCGGTCGCGCTTTCTGGACACGATCTGGTCAGCCAAATAGGCGCACTGCCACTTCTATTCCATCTTTAGCACTACACTAGTGAGTCGGCCATCTTAGTACTTTAAGAACAATTACTACTGCATTACAAAACGCTCTGTTGAAGTTGGCGCAAAATCAGGAAAGCAGTTCTCTCCAGTATTTTTGTACTGATCAGTTTTGAATGGCCTGCAGTCTTGACCCGCATTTTGGGCTGTGAACAAACAACTTCCTTCAACCTGTTTTATATCGCAGTATTTCCACTCATCAACTGCAGATTTGAGGGGGTGAAGAGTTGATACTTACTAGCATTTTCGAAGATGGAGCAATGGTTACTGAAAAATCACCTGAAAAATTGGGGTACTCGTTCATTCCAGCACTGCTAAACTTGTATAATTTCATACCACCATGCACACATTATCCATATCGGCCACAACTCTATGATATAGTGTGATACGGAGTTTTCCTCAGCAAACCACACTCCTTTTACGAGTAAGACCAACATGACGAGCAACTTCATCAAGATAAATGACCCTCATTCACAGGTACGTTATAACACAGTTTTAAGTTTTGCACTGCGACTTTTCATGAGACTACCAGGTAGTGGCACAAATACAAGACGTAGAACGCTACTTGGTACACATGCGGACACGATCAGTAGTCTAACTCGTATGCGTTTATGAACGAGAAAACCCCTTCAACATCTTTGCTTAAGAACATGTAGTTAGTTGTTGGCTCCATCAATCTTATTATCAACAAGTGCGGCAACTGAAGCAACAAGTACAATTGCAAGATATGCAACCAATATTGAAATCGGAGGCAGTTAGAATTTCCGCGCCGCTGTAATCTGCAAACCGATGATGAGTTGTAGTCCATGGTAAATAAAGGTCTGGATGAATATAAAATGTGGAAATCCAAAACCAAAAGTATCCGGCATGAAAAGTGAAACAATTCCTCCGAGCAACAACCAGTAATACAAAATATATGTGATGTATTTTTGGATTTGCGGTTTACTTTCGAGCAGGCAATGTACACTAGTAGGAAACATCGCGAGCTCGCAGGGTGTGCAGCGGTAGTAGATATTCTAGTCCTGTTAATCCACTTGCACAAGCAGTAGGCAACAAATGCAATATGAGTTCCGATGAAGATTAGTGTTAATATCCAGTTGAAGTGAATTCGCCGCAGTTTTGTTTCTAGTTGTTAAAAAATACGATAAGACAACTGCAAGAATTGTTAAAACTATTGCGGCAACGTGCGAGGTTGAAAAAGGTACAAAGTCAGTTTCGGGCACAGTTTCTCACCTTGAAGAATGTGCGCGCAAGTGTGAAAATGGCCAGCATTAACAAGAGTAGCACAATCCAGAGCCCGGTATTTGCTAGTCCTCCGGGAGTGGAACTTCCACCCGCATCGCTCGGTTGTCCGCTAATATGAACTGGAATGTCGATCTGCTGATTAACGAAGCTGGTAAGTGTATTGAAGATGTTTTCGGAAGCTAGTAGAGTTTGCCCGCCCGCATTTACGCCACTAGACAATCGAGTTCCACTAGCAAAAATGAACGCATGCACAATCCGCATCTCCGTTACCTTTTGGGACAAGTACACCATTTCCGATCTCAACAACTGCGTCATTTGAAGAAGTGAGTTTCAAGTCAAATGCAGGATTTTCGTTATCAGAAGTTGTAGATTCTGCGAGCGCAGACCTTTTCAGCAAGAGTTTCGACAATTTGGGCGTGGAATTTTGTACAACTTCGCATTTGAGAACGCCTCAAGTTTAACTTTATTCTGCACTTCCAGCTGAGTAACCGGTGTTTTACTACCTTGCAACTGCAATCTGCGCGTGCGATAGGTTCGCCGCTTGCCTCTAAAACATAACTTCTAGGTGCATCTCTTTCTAGTAAAATTTCCGCGCGCACCGCCCCTGGTCTGCAGTAATAAACGCGCAGTTTGTACAAGTTCACCATTCTCTTCATGCTTTTTACTGAACAGGTTTCTGGCACATCAACATCTATTGAAACTGTTGTAGTTTGACCTACAACCAGTTTTGATTTGCTGCGCTCGCAGTTAGTTATCCGGTTTTGTGCGGCATCGTAAATATAAATCTGAACTGCATCAATTACCTCAGAACTCAGGTTCCTCAGAGCCGCTTGTATGCGAATTTTGTTTCGTTCAAAAACATCGTACTTTATGTCACCAAATTCAAGTAGTGGCGAAGAGGCAAATGTATATTCATTTGCCTTAGATCAACCGTTATGTCGACGCACTGCCCGCTGGAAAGTTTAAGAATTGTTTTTTCATCTACAACTTCGCCGCCCTGCATAAACTTCACTTTGACATTTTCGCGATCTAGAAGTGTTTCATTCTTCACCTTGATGGTGGCTGTTTTGTTTTCTTCACCAGGAACAATTTTATCTAGTAGTTTTGTGTTCAGTTCTAGTGAGTAGTTCTCATCAGAAATTTTGTAGTCTTTTAGAATCAACGAGCGGTTATTGACATCTTCCGCACTAATTTTCGCGCTGTTGACCGTCCTGCACTTTCGACGACTTACTTCTTAGTGCGAGTATCTGCAAAATACCACTCTTCGGCTGCGAAATTTCAGCATCTGAATAATTATTATCCCCCTGTTCATTCGTCAACTGCACGGGATTTGTCCACTGATATGTGCTTGAGTTTTTTGATAATATCATCACCCGCATGAACAACACCTTTTTGTCCGTTGACATCTTGAACTTCAGAATAATCAACAGTTTGGCCATCAACTTCTTTAGGATATTTCAGCACGGCACCA
>AXYY01000086.1 GCA_000485475.1 Candidatus Ancillula trichonymphae ImTpAt | reverse complement strand
TCATCTGGTTAAACAACGATAATATACCTATTGAACTTAAAATGCCATATGAAGGAAACGCGAAAGCCGGTATTGTTACCTATCCACAAGTTAGAAACATGATAGGTAACGCTGTAAAGTCAGAACTAAACAATCATAACTTTAAAAAGAGAACTTCATGATTGATTTGACGGATTTTGATACAGCTGATAACTTAATGTACAGATTGGAACGGTACAACGACACCCCAACACCCTACAAAATAAAAAAACTGCTCACTTTGAAAGATAGAGAAATACGCGAACTTATCTAGAAACAAAAAATGCCCCAAAGCACTTCATCACCTTTCTGGTTATATTCTACTCGGCAACGGACCTTGAAGTATCAACCCCGTGTTTATACCACAAATCCACCATTTTATCAAGGAAAAGTTATAAAAAGGAAAAGTAATCAGTTGTTCACCAAATTTACAACTTCGTGCGTAGACTAAAATAGTGTATAATGTATACTTGGAAGTTCGTTATGGCGAAGTTGAAGTTAAGAAAAAAAGTTCTAGTAGCCGCATGTTTACTAGTTGGCGTTACTGGTGTTGGTGCTGGTGTATCTTCGCTTACGTCACATGAACAAGAAGCGCAAGTCACAAGTAATCAAAATGACGAACTGATGTCAGGCATTACGATTAGCGAACCTGAAAATGTGGCCTACAGCCGCCAGGAATATCAAGATAGTTGGAGCGTTGGTAGTGGATGTGATATCAGGTCAAGAATTTTAACAAAGACCTCATTAGTTCCAGTAACTTTTGGATCGAACGGACTGCACCGGTAAAGTATGGCTCGTGGAATGACCCTTATACAGGAAAGGTTTTTACTGGTAACCCTTACAATGGTGACGATGGCACGGAGAATGACATTGACATTGATCACATCATCCCCCTGAAATATGTCAACGAACACGGTGGACATCACTGGAGTGCTGAAAAGAAACGCTCATGTGGTGCGAGCCTGAACGCCATGAGCAAAGGTGTCTATATCCTCCCGTTTCTTCCAGTGAGAATCGTAAGAAAGGTGACAATGGAGTATCGAAGTACTACCCACCAAACCCAGAATTATCGTTGTGAATACTCTGAAAAGTGGCATGATACTTGCTAAGGAGTACTAAATATCTTTATCACCTGCTGATTACACCATCATCAGGGACACTCTAGCAGATTGCAAAAAGTGAAGTTTGTCAATTGTCCTGCAAAAAGACAAGTCTAGGGTCGCGCAAAAACCAGCTCCTTTGTCTTCGAATCAGCCGCTTGGTGTGTGTTTCGATCATAGTGAACGCATTCTCAAGAGTCATTTTTTTGCCAGTTGCTGGACATGCGTCACCATGAATATACGATAACATTTCAGGATAGCCGATTGCCTTGCGCGCAGTTGGACCCAAGTGCGGTTCCAAGTTTAGAGTTTCTTGCAACAGGTTCGAAGCACGCATCTTGTCCAGCCGCTTAACAACTCTTTCGTCAAGCATAGCAGTAGGGTAGTCCACGAACAGCTGAAGAGTTCGCCCGTTCACATAGGTGTACTCAGGAAGAGTTCGCCGATAATCTTCACTAGAAAGCTCGATGACCTCGAGGGCGCGCACAATTCGACGAGTATTCTGCGGGTCTAGTGTTCGAGCCGTTTTAGGATTTTTTTTCTCCAGGCGCGCATACAGCGCCTCAACACCCGCAGATTTCAACTCCTCTTCTAACTTGCTACGCACAGCCGAATTAGTTGCCTGAAACTTGAAGTTATCCAGTAGAACGCGCAAATACAGTCCAGAACCGCCACAAACAATTGGCAAGTGCCCCGAACTGCGAATAGTTGCAATGTCTTGAGTAGCACTTTGCTTGTATTCAGCAGCGGTTGTAGTAATTTCCGGGTCAACAACGTCCACCTGATAATGCTTGATCTGATAATCCTTCTCAAGTGTTTCGCGAACTGCAAGCGGCACTTTGGCAACTGCGATGTTCAGCAACTTGTAGCGCGAAAACGCATCCGCATTAACAATATCCGCATCAATACCGTACTCCTTCAGTTCCACAGCCAAATTTATTGCAAGTTGCGACTTTCCAGTTGCAGTTGGACCAACTACCGCCAGAATCTGCGGGTGCTCGTCCAAGACTAGTTGTAGTGCGTGCTCTAGATAATTATGCACCCCAAGATTTTCCAAACTCATGGTGTTTTATGCCGCACTTCCAACCAGATAATATGGAGTTGCTTTCGTAATATTGACCTGCACAATTTCACCAGGCTCAGCATTAAGACTAGAGGAATCAATGTGAACGAGCCGTCCGTCCTCACTAGTGCCTGAAAGTCGCCCTAATTGATCATCTTTTCTGTGTTGATAAACCGAAATCATCACAGAAACCCTCTTGCCAAGTTGCACCTTCTGCTGGGACAAAGTAATTTCTTCCTGAATAGCCAACAACTTCTCGAAGCGACGCTGAACCACCGGTTTTGGAATCTGATTCGGCATCGTTGCAGCCACAGTTCCCGGTCGAATTGAATACTGAAATGTATACGCGGAACTAAACTGCGCCTCTTTTATAACAGCAAGTGTTTGTTCAAAATCTTCCTCAGTTTCATCCGGAAAACCTACGATTATGTCAGTAGTAATGGCAACTTCCGGAATTAAGGTGCGCACCTTTTCTAGTGTTTTCAGAAACGAATTTGCTCGATAACTCCTACGCATGAGGCGCAGAATACGGTCTGAACCAGATTGCAGCGGCATGTGCAAAGTTGGCATGACATTACTAGTCTCGCACATCGCATGAAGAACAGTATCAGTAAAAGCCGCAGGATGAGGTGAAGTAAATCTAACGCGCTTGAGGCCAGCAGATTCCAGTTTGCCGCACGCGCGCAGTAGTTTGGCAAACGCGTTTCTGTCTCCAAATTCCGCACCATAACTGTTAACATTCTGCCCCAGAAGAATTACTTCACTAGCACCATTTTCAACCGCAGTTTTCACTTCATCAAGAATTTCATGCGGTTTCCTGTCCCTTTCTCGTCCGCGCAGAAACGGCACGATGCAGAATGTGCAGGTGTTGTTACAACCCATCGAGATCGAAATCCAGGCTGAATAGTTGGTCTTGCGCACGGGCTGAAGATTTGACGGAAACTGCACTAGTTGTGGCAGAATCTCAACTTGTACGGTGCTAGTTTGTGCGGCCTTTTTGAGTAGTTCAGGCAATCCGTGTAGATTGTGCGTACCGAAGACAACATCAACCCAAGGTGCTCGGGCAACCATCTGCTCTTTATCTTTCTGCGCCAAGCACCCACCAACTGCTATCTGTATCTTCGGGTTCAGCCGTTTTTGCTTCGCAAGTTGTCCAAGATGGCCGTAGAGCTTGTTCGCCGCATTTTCACGAACCGCACAGGTGTTGATCGCAAAAACATCAACTTCTCCGTTCAGTGCCGCATCTAGGGTAGTCGGTTTGTAACCCATGCCCTCGAGCACACCAGCAATTCGCTCAGAATCGTGCTCGTTCATCTGACAACCCAAAGTTTGAACATAGTAAGTTTTCATGACTACATTATACCAGAAGTGGAGGTCCCATCCCTTTGGTTCAGTGCAGGTGCGGCGCTAAATGCCTCGCTGAGTGCGCCTCTTGGTGTAATTTTGGTGGTTCGATATGCGGCGCGGGGTAGGCCCTACTAAAATACCTATGACAATGCCAACAAGTGGTGCAAGAAACAGCCACAATGATTCAATTACAGGAATCCACTGGTTGTACACCGAGCCCACCAGCACGGCAGACAATCCCAGTGCGTTTCCAGTGTTGCACCTATTACTCCAAGAAAGACGGACTCGAGCAGAAACTGAGAGCACACATGAATCTGCTTAGCCCTAGTGCTAATAACCGTAGTCCAATTTCGCCCTTGCGCTCCAGGACAGAAACTAGAGTGGTGTTACCGCCGATGATCAGGGCGATAACGGACAGTATTAGCAGTAGAGAATTGACTGATGTGGTCACACTCACACCAGTGGTCGCAGTTGACCAATCAGGCGGCTCGTTGGCTAAGTAGTAGATCAGGATTGTCTGATCACAATGCATACCGCGCCTGAATCGAAATGAGCTTGGGGCCGCACCAAGATCAGTTTGAACCAACATCTGCGCCGGATTCAGGTTCGTCGGCAATCCGTACGTCATAAGAGCAGTTTGTATCGGGATGATGATTGCGTTATTCAGTTGCGCCAAATTTTCATGAAGTTCATCAATAATTCCAACTACGGTGTAATTACGGTTGTCGATGAAGACGGTTGGATTCAGCGCGACGGACGTAATCCCCCAGTTTGTTCGCCGCAATTGAACCGAGAACTGCCACCTGTGTGGCTTTGCTCCGGTTGTAGACATCGTTCAGGTTTACACCACTTGCAACGTGCACATTTGCAGCTGTGAGCGCGCCGCCATCTGCCCGCATAAACACTCAGTGCAGACGCGGCATTCTCTGAATTATCAACTGCTGGACACTTACCGATCGCTGTTTTTTTGCACCAGCTAAATCAGTATTGAGGTTGACATTATAAAACACTCCTGCGGCCCTAACGCCATTGAGTTTCTCAATACGGCTCTGCGCATCATCAGAGAAGTTGTAGCCAGGTTTCTGTCCATTCTTGGTCGCAATATCAGTAACTGTGATGTGAGTTGCTTGCAGTTCATCAAATCCGCGAGCAATCTGACCATTTGCTGTTGAGCCGAGCCCCATAATCGCAACGAACAAGCCAACACCTAGAATTGTTCCAAGCATGGTGAGCATCGTGCGCAACTTCTCAGATGCAACTGAAAAAATCGCCTCCATGATGATGTCCAATGCACTCGCACTTTTCTGGCGCTGGAAATACTTATACCAGAACTTAGAAGTTTGTGCGGGAGCAGTGTGCACAACTGGCACGAGAATTCATCAGGTGCTGTTTGCATTTCAGCATATGCATTACTTAACTTCTGGTTTATTCACTGGACACCTCACCATCTCGCGCGCGCGCACACGAATAATTCTGTTGCAGCGTTCTGCAAGTTCCTCGTTGTGCGTCACCACAATTATTGTCAAGCCCGCGCCCTGTTCATTTCGTGCAGCAACCCCTCAATTTCAGCAGCTGTAACCGAATCCAGGTTGCCAGTTGGTTCATTTACAGAGCAGTAGTCGCAGTTGTCTAGAAAGTGCACGCGCAACCGCCACCCGTTGCTTTTTTCCACCAGACAGCCTATTAGGTAGAAAATCGCGACGATGTCCTAGTCCAACTTTCTCAACTGCATCGTTCGAGCGCTCGAAACGTGCGGCTTTTGGAACGCCAGTATACACATTCCTGCTAGCGCAACATTCTCTAAAATGGTTTTACTAGTCAGCAGATGAAAAGACTGGAAGACGAATCCGATCTTGGACCCGCGAAGTCTAGTCCACTCCTGTAAATTCAGGGTCTCAGTTTTCACATCATCCAGAACATAAAACTGCCGCTAGTTGGAGCGTCCAGCAACCCCAGAATGTTCAGCAGCGTCGACTTGCCAGAACCAGATGGCCCCACAATTGCAATAAATTCACCCTCTTCCACCTCGAGGCTGACATTTTTCAGCGCGTTAACGGGCGATGTTGACGGGTATAAATCTTGTTGATGTCCTGCAATTTCAATAACGGCATAATTACCTACCGATTAGAACTTTGTCATCTTGTTTTAGCGAAGCGTTCGCGTTTGGTGTTACTTCAAACAAGTCCATTACCAGAAACTCCAGCCTTGACTCCAACGTGCGTCATGGTGTGTCATTTTCGACAATCTTAACCACATAAGCATCACCCGAAGAACTTGAGAAGAAATCGCACCCAGCGGAACCGTCAGAACCTTAGTAGGCGTGCTAGCAGAGTAACAAACACCACCTTAACATTCTTCCCCGCGAGTGAGAAGTTGAATGGTGCATCTGGTAGAATAGCAAACTTAACGTTCTTCAAGTCCTCACCTTTCTTGGAAGAATCCTGTTCTTGTTCAACCACTTGCGCAACTTTACCCTTGACCACGCGTTATCATCAGCCAAGTAAATATCAGCAACGCTATCCGTATGCACGAACTTGGACTGATCACTAGGAACCAGAACGTCAATCTTCAAGCAGACGGTGCTAAAACAACTAAGGTCTGCGGAATGGGGTAGGTAGCCAACATCATTTCAACATCTGTTACATGTGTTGGCATCTGCTTGACGAACGCCAGTTCTGTTTTCGGTACAATTGGCACCTTCGGCAGTTTGGCTGCGGGCGCTGCGTTGCCACCAGCGGCAGTTGGATTAGCGCCGAATGTAGTTCCTGCGGGTGTACTGGGCGCTGCATCTACTGTTTTGGGCTCGTAGCCACGACTTCTGTAGAACCGCCCAACTGCATCTTGAGTCGCACCGTCATAAACACCAGTTATCGCACCGTAGTAGTAACCGATACTGTTCAGGACTTGCTGGAGTTGCTTGACGTCCTTGCCTGCCAGAACAGCCGCTAGTAATATCGCGGTACATCGTTATGTCACCGGGCATGACCATGACTGGACGCTCCGAGACTTCGACCACAACATCACCAGCATTAACCTCATCACCAACTTTTACAAACACGTTGGTCAGTATCCAGTACCAGCCGTAAAAGAACTCTCTTTCGAAAGTGCTCCATAACCAATGTAGTAGGAACTTTCAGGAACAATACTTCCGCGCGTAATAATTGTGTTCTAATTTTCTTGAGCTGAACTTTTTCGGTGATCAGAGTTGGTTTCGGCGGTGCTGTTTGTGTATCTTGAGTTGTTGAGGTGAAATGATGAAGTGCCCGGCAAGCGCGCCCAAACCCGTGCAAACAACTGCGACAACAACAAGAATTACCAACCACCTAGTATTATTCAATTTCTTGACTTTTTCCTGCTTAGGTTCGCCGTCTCCGTACATAATATTCTTGAACTTCATCACAATCTTTCTCAACATGTAAACACTATAAACCGCACCTATGACATTATTACTCTATACCCATACTGCTTGATGATCTCGTTGGCGCGCTCGATTACTTTCTGGTTGTAGGTTTTTTCTGCCTCGAAAAGTGGTAGATTATCTTGAACAGCCTGTTTTTCAACGTCATCAAGTATTTCATGCCAGTAGTTGATGAAGTCAGTTTGCTGTTTACAGAGTGGCGTCCTGAGCAGCGAGCAGTTCGTTATGCGTGCCGTACGCAGGGTTATTGTTGTCTAATTCATCTGAACCGTTCAACTTAGACATTGGAGGAAAGTCAAGACTGAAACCTTTGGACTTCATACACCCTGACCACTCCTTGAGCTTTGGCTGCATTCTTGTGTCGTGTGCAGCAGAGTTCTTGATCTTGATTCTAAGTTGCCCAATTGTTTCAGCACGCCCTTTGTTTACGGCAATTCCCTCATAAAACTTCTCTTCACCAATGTCTGAACAAGATTTCCGTTGAATCGTGCGGTGTCGTTATTCCGCCTGACTGCATTGCTTGCTGTTTTTTGTTCCACTCTTCGCTGTAAACTAGTGCGTTACCCTTGAATTCTATTATTCCTGCTTCAATCATATTTGCAATTAACTCTGATAAGTAGCCATATTTTCTTGGCACACTCTGGATCAAAACGCCCCATATTGGATCTGCCCTTGGAGTATCATAGCAAGCTTCACCGTAGATTTTGCTGGTAATGATGA
>AXYY01000085.1 GCA_000485475.1 Candidatus Ancillula trichonymphae ImTpAt | reverse complement strand
CCGTATTATTTTATCCTCATACTTGTAACCCGGCTCAACAACCTGATCAATAATTACCGCACCATCTTGCAAATTTTCTTCATCTTGTGCACTACGGTTCGTCAATGCTTCATGCAGTTTAGGGTCGAAAACCTCACCTTTTGCGCCGAACTTGGTCACTTCCAACTTGCTCACAACCGCTTCCAGTTTCGTTGCTATACTAGTAAATGGCGAACCACCATCAAGATCTCCGGCATCCTTGGCGCGCCCGATTTCATCAAGTACTGGTAGCAGCTGCTTTATAACATGCTGAATGCCACACGTTCGCGCCTTGGCCATCTCTTGTTCCGCACGATTCTTGTAGTTACGAAAATCTGCTCGTTCACGCTTCAACGAGTCCATCAAATCAACATGCTCCGAAGAACCAGAGGAAGTGCCGTCCTCCCCCTGGTTAACTTCTTTGTCCCCAATATTCTGGTTCTCGCACGATTCTGAAACTATTTTCTCAGTCTCTTGCACAATGTCGTTGTTTTCGTTTTCAGCTTCATTTTTCATACTACTACTCCTCTACAACCTCAGCTTCTTCAGCTTCTGCACTTGCATTTTGCTCACCAGAGTTAGAAGTTTGTGCAGCATCCTGCTGATTCTTGTATAGCATCTGACCAACCTTTTGCGATGAAGTCATCAATTTGTTCTGCCCCTCTTTAATCGCCTCTGTTGGTGAATTTGCATCTTCAACAAGTTTTTTCAGAGCATCAATATCTGCTTGAACTTCCTTAACTAGTGCGGCATCAAGCTTGTCCTTGTTCTCATCAATAACTTTTTGCGTCGAGTAGGCAAACGCTTCTGCCTGATTCTTGGTCTCCGCAGATTCGCGGCGCTCTTTATCTTCTGCAGCATGTTCTTCAGCCTCTTTTAGCATGCGGTCAATTTCAGATTTGTCAAGTCCTGAACCACCAGTTATCTGAATGCTCTGCTCTTTGCCAGTGCCCTTATCCTTTGCAGAAACATGTACAATTCCATTCGCGTCGATGTCAAAAATCACCTCAATTTGCGGCACTCCACGAGGTGCGGATGCAATTCCAGAAAGCTCAAAAGTTCCGAGCATCTTGTTGTCCCTAGCGAACTCGCGCTCACCTTGGTAGACCTGAATTAAAACTCCTGGCTGATTATCTTCTGCGGTTGAAAATACCTCAGACCGTTTAGTCGGAATTGCGGTATTACGATCAATCAACTTGGTCATAACTCCACCCTTAGTCTCAATACCTAGACTCAATGGCGTGACATCAATCAGTAGAACATCTTTACGATCTCCTTGCAAAACACCGACTTGTAAGGCCGCACCAACTGCAACAACTTCATCAGGATTGACGCCCTTGTTCGGTTCTTTTCCACCAGTCAACCCCTTGACGACCTCAGTAACTGCGGGCATACGAGTCGAACCACCGACCAGTACAACGTGGTTGATGTCACCAACTTTTACACCAGCATCTTTGATTACATCAAGAAATGGTTTACGTGTTCGATCAATCAGGTCCTTGGTCAAGTCTTCGAACTTTGCGCGAGTCAACTTCTCGTCAAGATGAATTGGGCCGTTCTCGCTCATTGAGATATACTGCATGGAGATGTTGGTCTCCTGAGCAGTTGAAAGCTCCTTCTTCGCCTGCTCTGCAGCATCTTTTAAGCGTTGAAGTGCAACTTTGTCCCTGCTCAAATCTACACCATCTTTGGCCTTGACCTGACCAATCAAGTAGTCAACAATTCTCTGGTCCCAGTCATCTCCACCCAAATGGTTATCACCAGAAGTCGCACGGACTTGAATAGTCGAGAAACCGTCATCATCTTTGCCAATTTCAAGAAGTGATACATCAAAAGTTCCACCACCCAAATCGAAGACTAGAATCAATTCATCTTCCTTACCTTTTTCTAGTCCGTATGCGAGTGCAGCAGCAGTTGGTTCGTTCACAATTCGCAAAACATTAAGTCCAGCAATCTGACCAGCATCCTTAGTCGCCTGACGTTGTGCGTCGTTGAAATATGCAGGAACTGTAATGACGGCGTCCGTAACCCTATCACCAAGATAACTCTCAGCATCTGTTTTCAACTTGGTCAAAATACGCGCTGAAATCTCTTGTGCTGTATACTTCTTGTCATCAATCTTAACGTTCCAGTCAGACGCTCCAATATGCCGCTTAACTGATGAAATTGTGCGATCCACATTGGTCACCGCCTGCCGCTTCGCAACTTCTCCAACTAGAACTTCCCCAGTCTTCGAGAATGCAACAACTGACGGCGTCGTGCGCATGCCCTCCGCATTTGAAATAACAGTTGGCTCACCGCCTTCAAGAACCGCAACGCACGAGTTCGTCGTACCTAAATCTATACCTACTGCCTTAGCCATATCCTCTCTCCTTCTCATAACTAATACTTACATGGACAAAAGTTAAGTGTGCTATCATCAACTTTTTAACAATTATAGCACATGAAAAACTACTTGTCAAGTACTTTTTTTGAAAAGTTTAGTCCTCAGGTATCAACTTTTACATCAACTCCTGAATGCGAGGTGCATGCACGCACATGAAGAAGTGGACTTTTGCTTTGCAAAAGGCAGTTTTGCGTTTCGCAGAAACGCCATGATGTGCTTGAGTTGTAAGTCTTGTTTTATGTGCCGCCACAGTTACTCGTCGTTGTACGAATTACACTGAAGAACACCGCTACCTCCTCGCTAATTGTGCAGTTTGGATTCGGCGCCAGACATTATATTTATTCGGCGCCAGACATTATATTTATAGTGTCGTCCGTCATTCACTATGGCGCCACCAGCTGACCAACAACCCCCCATCAATGCGGAACACATTATCTGCCCTGACATCAGAAAGAGTAGATAGTAACTGGTACAGTTCGAGTGCACAATCCCTTAAAGCGGCCACATCATACAATACAATGCGAAATGGTATATACAACTCGTCTTGCGACTTTACTTACAGCCTCCAACAACGTGAAAGTATGAGCTGCTAGGACTTGCACATTATCCCGCAAGCATCACCAAACCGTTCGTCACCCGCTCATCACCTATATCTCTCTATACCAGTAGCCTTCAGCTGCTTGGTACAACGCCACAACTGGGTTTAGTTGATATCTCCAAATCTATGGACATCCTCCAAAATCCGCTTCTCCTGAGGGGTAATATCCTCACCCTCAAAACTTGGATTTGGATGCTGCTGCAACAACACGGTGTCAAGAGCATTGATGAAGCCCCCAACCTGGACAGATTGTTAGCCAGCTTCTCCATATGCTCAAAACTTGCCTGAACTTCATTGATCTCCCTATCTATAGCCGCCAACAACTCGTCATCTTGTTTCAACCTATCTTGCATTACGCATAATCAGACGAGACGCTCTGCAACCTGTAAACTTGCTCCTACAATTCACCCTCATTTAATTTCAGAAGATCAGTCAGATTCGGCAAACCAAGCAGAATTCCAGAAAATTTGTCCTCATCCGTCCGCGAGCGAACCACACTTACTTGTCCACCACTGTACAACCCATTTATTCTTGTTAACAACTCATCCCACTTCTTCTTGCCATCCGTCTTTTCTTCTTTGCGATTCATACAAATTTACCCTTATTACCGAATCCAGAGACTTATCCGTACCGGAAAGTAAAACAACAGGAGCTCCCGCGCTCGGCATGTTCTTATTTGTTGGCGAGTTCTGGAACCACCCCACCGCACCAGAAACGCCACTTCGGCACACTATCCAAGAAGATCCCCGAGCCCCATGTATTGGCGGGGGGTTGTGCAGCGACTTGCGCAGAACAGAAAGTATATCCGCACTTGGTATGACGCCGCGACGCATCGCCACAGCAACATCAAGATCCACAGACATAGGAACAAAGTTGGTAACATTATTATTACCATCGGAACTGTCAGCAACGTAACCAGTAGTGAGTTCACCGTCAGCATGCATTTATTTTCTGCGAAAAGAACAATAGAACAATAGGCCTACTGGGGGCCCTCTGGTATCCGCCCGCCCCTAAGAATTATTCATTGGATAAGCGAAAACAGGTGAAGTACCGGAAAAACCATCAATAACGCCGCTAAGGATACGTCCGTAATCAACAAACGTGTGTCGTCAAGGAAAACTCCTTAATCAATAAGAACACCACCATAAGCGTCCCGATGATCTATACCAATCGCAGGCATAGCCGCGAGCACGGGAGGGGCAAAAATAGTACGATCGTCTTCGTTTTCATATCCCTGCATGAGCCGGGGAAGTAGTTCCACAGGCACCAGCACAGTAGTAGTAAAAGTAGGTACAACAGGTGCAGGTACAGGTGCAGGTGAACTGATGAAACTGGAAACAGCAGCGACGTCATCATCTGGTCGTCCACTCACTACACTCTCAGTGCGCTCCAATCCACTTCCGCCAGAACCGTAATCGTCATCATCATCGTGAATGGAACTATGCTGCGTCCCCCCTGAAAACCTTAAGAGCCGGAAGTCGCCCATCCTGAATATTCCAGTCTTCGTTGCTAAATCCAGGCCCATCTTGACTACTCGCCCACCAATCTCCTCGCTTCAATTTCTCGAAGTCCACACTTTCTCCTGCCTGCAACCTCTGCTCTTCCGAGATGTTCTCATCATCCAGAGCCTGACCATTCACAGCCATACTTTGAGCGCGAAGTTCCTGGTGCCCACACAAAGCGTCCTACCTCCGTCTCCTAAAACCTTGGCATGTGTTCCCGCCGCCGCAATCTTCTTGTTCAGTGCAAACACTACCTGTCAACTCGAAGGGCGCATTCTCCGGTTCGGAACCGTCCAGGTCGCCACTCGCAGCAGGCACGTCCTCACCAACGAAAGTTCCATGAGCAACACACCCCCAGTACCGCTAAGACTAACTACTCCAACAACTCCAACAACACTTCCAGCTTTAGCTAAGCCATCTTCTTCGTGAGACCCACCGCTCAAAGCCGCAGTTCCCAGTGTGAAAGAATTACGAACTTGCATGTCCCGTCCTACTTGAACTCCCCCCAAACCGCCAACGGAACTTACACCGGTGACATTAACATTTGTGAAAAAATTGGTGATTGCTTCGTGCAGGTCCTGGTAGGACCACACCCCTTCCTAGAAGCTCGACCAATCCACCAACATTGTGCACGCCAACAACTTCACCAGTTGCGAACGAGTTATAGATTTGTCCACTCGAAAACCCCGCCAACGCCCCAGCGCTCCCCAAAGACCTCCTGATAAACGAACATCTGCATCAACAACCCCAAGATTTTTAACAACCGCAGTTTCCGAAAGGACTCCGAATAAACCAGCACCAAGAGCTGACGAAGTCTTAGACAAACGAACCTTGACATTCTTGGTTGTGTGTCCGTTGCCATCAAAAACAGCAGAAAATCCATTCACTTCACCAATCGGCGTCCACCCATTTGCATACGCTTCACCAAGATCCAAACTATTCTCAAGCATTACGTACACCTGAGAATCTTTCTTCACCTCAGCGCCACCTTGACAAAGCGCCGACTTCGCCAGTGCGTTCTTCCCGCTGTTGACCAAGCGAACAAGTTCACCAAGATCAGCCTCAGTGTAGATCCGCAGGAGTCCCCCCTCAGTGCATCGACTTGTGTGGTTATCCGGCTTCGCCACCCTGGAATCCTCAACGCCATGAAACGTCAGGGCCGAAGTATAATCTTGACCAGTTCCATCAATCCCGGTGTTCGTCGACAACCCGAACAACACAACAAGAAAAGCGCACAGCCACAACCGATACGACCGCAGTCAACACCGCTCACTCTTCTTGTGAAGCATAAACCAACCACCGCCGCGCGCACGCCGCGTTTGCAAAATATTTCCACACCAAACCATGCGCAGTGTTGTAGCAGCACAAATGATAATACCAGTCAAAAAGTTATCAAAAAGTTGGTTATAATTCACGCATAATTAACAAATACTTCCCAAAAGTAAACGGTTTTCAAATTACAACGCTCCTTTCGAAACGGTTACTAACATCTATTTCAGCGTACATTTACTAACATTTTGAGTGGTTATTCAACGAGTTTTACAAATCCTGATGTTATTATAATGAGCATGAAAACTGCGAAAAATTTAATCAATTCCGGTGTTGAATACAATTCTTCACCAAAAGTGAACGGTTTTGCGCGAACTACCAGAAAAGAATACAGCAAGTTAATGCCATCTTTTGTGCAGTTCATATTCAAAGTATCAACTCTACTACACCAAATCAGCAGCCGGAATACACAGCGCTGACAATATGCGCGCGCTCGCAGCTGCGAGCGTATGTGAAAGGATCTTAAAACTAAAACTTCAAGCGAACTTAAACATCAGCGATATGCGCGTCTTCAGAGCTAGTAGTTGTACGCACTACGTTGTGTTGCACACATTAGCAGTTCTGAAACTGAAACCCCAACCTACCCTACCTCTCACTAACTGCGCAGAAAAATGGCAACGTTCATCGCTAATCTTGACATAATCTAGTGCTGTGTCCTTTTTTTGCAAAGCAAAAGGTAATTAATCGCGTTTCACGAAGTGAAACTCCGCCGACTGCGTTTTGCTCTGCAAAACACAGTCAACTTGCGCTGTTCGTGCAGGTGTGCAATTGGATCGCATTCCGCTTTGCGGAATACAACTGATCTGCGCAGGTGCACAAATTTCGCGTTTGCAAAGCAAACTCCGCATGTGGTATAATGCTCCTGTTATGGATTATTCTAAAGAGTACTTTGACGAGCTGTTAGAACCAGTTCAGAGTAGTTTGCGCAATCATGTGAGAAAACTTGCAGCGAACGATTTCGACCGCGACATTGTTCTGCAAAATACGATTACTAGAGCGTACAACAAGTTCGACCAATTCCAGCCCGGCACAAATTTCAGGGCGTGGGTTTTCAAAATAGCAGAAAGGGTGTTCCTGAACCACATCCGCACAAAGAAACAACAGCCCAAGTTAATATACGGGGCAAGTACGGACGACAACGAGTTATGCATGTCCGGCACCACGCACACACTAGAAAGCGACGAGGTTGAAATGAACAAGGACAACAACTCCAATCAGCTGTGTGAGCAACTGACCAGTCTACTAAATAGTAAACAACAGAAAATAGCTTACTGCCGCTACGCCAAAAACATGAAGTACAAGGAAATCGCTGAAGAACTGGGCATCCCCATCGGAACCGTCGAATCAAGCCTGAAACGCGCCAGAGACAAAATCCGCAAGCACACCACAAACCAAACTGAAGAAAACCCGAACTATAAAGCACTCCGTTAATAAAATGTCCTCGGTTGAGAGTGACATAATGGTAACTCACATGTGCGACCCTTGTGATGTGTAGGATTACTTACACAATAAATATCACCTCAACCTCAGACATCGCATTCCGCCGATGACAGTGGAATAGTCTTTCATTATGGAGATGTAAGTCAATAACTAACCTACGGAGCCCATTTTACAGCACCAATGTTAAACTGGTGTGCGAAACTAGTTAAACTATTCTCTATCTTGACTAAGATAAACTACACGTCCTATAAATACGACCTAACTTAGGCATTAAGTAACGAATAAGTTTATCAGTATATCTAAAGGTATATTTACCTCTTTAAAATGTGCGGCACCACCTTCTCAAGAATATCTAGCATTGTGACGGCATTTGCTGTATCAAACCGTTTTGGTTCAAAACACTCTACGCCATACTTTTTCGAAAGTTCCTCTACTGAACGCTTGCCGCAGATTCTGGATCCGCAGTTAGTGCGCGCAAATCGATTACTTCAGCATCCTGATTCTGAATACATGGTACAGTTTGTGCGGATGTTGTTCAGAATTCAGGAACCCCAAAACAACAGAAGCATCAAACAACACCAGTTTAATGCTTCTGGCTGTTTGTTTGCAGACGTCGTAGTCGTTAAAGTTCCAAGTAAATACTGCTCAACAGCTGCACTAGACTCTAAATCCCAAGTTTTGTACTCGTCCTCAATTTCGCATTTGTACTTCATTCTGTTAACCACGCAGATTTTCGTAATCCGATCATCAACAATATCTGGTCCTGTTGTTTTAATGTCCAGACTTATATATCTGACTTTGCATATATTCTTCCTCATTATTCTCATTGGTAGTGTGACCTTTCCAACTAGTAAACGGCTATCTATTTCTTATGTGTGACTTTATACTATCCACCCCCTATGACATTTTTGAAAATATGTGTGAAATGCGCGTGAAATGTCAGCACTCAACTGTAGTTTTGCCAAGCCAGCTCGTGAAGTCTCTTTATACGCATCGTTCATGTCAATTCCGGTTTGTCGCATCGTCTCGATCGCCACATCCAGGCTGACTTTATGACTACCGTCCCCAGCTAGTGCGAGTGATTCAGCAGTTACCGCAGTGTTTGCAGCAATCGCATTTCACTCGATGCACGGGGTGAGGACAAGCCCACCGACAGGGTCTCCGTCACAAGTGAGCCCGAATGGCATTCAAGTGCAATTTCAGCGGCGTTTTCAACCTGTTCTGGTGAGACCACCCTCCACGCGCATAAAACCGGATGCTGCCATAGCGCATGACAGATCCGATTTCTGTTTGACAACCGCATTCAGCACCTGAAATCGAACTGTTGTGCTTAATTATAGAGCCAATTGCAGCCGCTGTCAACAAGAACTCATATCTGCTTGTCTTTCTCATCCGCACACCTCTGAGCAGAGTTCTCTTCTGGAGTAGATAACGGATTACAGCAG
>AXYY01000084.1 GCA_000485475.1 Candidatus Ancillula trichonymphae ImTpAt | reverse complement strand
CCGTAGTTTTTAAGTGCTGAAACAATGCGTTTTCCAGTATTTTCATCCGCAGTTGCTTGATAAGTGCCCTCAAGAGCGTGATCTCCAATTTCACTTGAAGATATAATGTCAACCACCCAATTGGGATTAAAACTAGTATATAAATTATTCTTCAAGTTATGCTCATATTCCTCTGTACATTGCCCACAAAGGAGTAGGCAGATGTTGAAGAACGACCGCCATTTTGCTACCGTTGTAGATTAAAAAAGCATTTATACCGTTTTCCTTTACCGTCTTTTCTATTACATTTATTTTGCATCTTGCTTTTGCATATCACTTGGAATCTGCGAAATAGCGAACATAGATTGAGTTCCATATATTGTATTTGCTAAGGAATCCCTGTAAATAAATATACTAAACAACGATGTAACGAATATAGACAAAGTAAAAGCACCTATCAGTATATACTTGTTTTTCAACATCCGCGCCTACCTACCTTTTTAACTTCAGCACCGGACCACACCAGCGCAAACACCAAACTAGTCACGCCTTCTCCCACATCATCACTTCCCCTCGCCCAGAGACAGGAAGGGAAATACCCCACCTCCAACCAGGAGTATACCACACTTCTTTTATATTGTCAAGAGACCTGTTAAGTGCTGCACGAACAACTTTGCTGCGGACATTTTGCCAAAGCAAAATGTCAATGCCACGCTCCGCACAATCTTGTCCCAGAAGCAAGCCGCACATCCTAGTACGGGTGCTCAACTGATTCACCTAAAGGCGCCTCCTTCTGGTTCTGCGCATTCTTGTAGTCAATCTCTGACCTGTCATTTTGCGCAATCAACTCCTCAATTTTCGAGGTTGTTTTGTGCGATTCAGCCTCGTTGTTCGCTTCATTCTGACGCTTCTCAAACTCTTTGTTGATCTTCGCCTTACTGTCTTCAATTGTTTTTTCCAATAGCTTGCCGTCTAGCACAAAAGCCATCCGGTTAAGCTTCTCGAAGTCCATTTTGTCCACATCTTGTAGTTCATCGTTAACTTTAAGTTCGTGCGTGTCAAGATATTGGCAGTTGGCGTGCACTCGTTCCCGAATGAAATACGCATCAACATACGACTTTGCCTGAGATCTGATGTCATCGGCTTTTGGAGTGTTATCTGCTGGTGAGTAGTTCGTAGTTGCTATTTTTTCACCCTGATTTTGCGCACTTTTCTCATACGAATAAGCCGTGTTGATGTCAATCATACAAAGCGGTCTAGAATCGTTTAACTTACTAGCCTTCTGCTTTGCAACCTCGAAATTTTCGCGTGCTTCAATCTGCAAGTTCGCCCCATAATATGCAGTTCCGATATTAAAAGGTTTTTCCCAAGAGTCTAACTCGAAGAAATATTCAGGAGATTGAAAAGATGAAATTGATGCAGAATAATTTTCGCTCTCAAAACTGCGAATTCCATCTGCGAAGTCATTGTACCTGTCGAATAACGAGTAAGAAAAGGCAAATAGTAGCACAATGAAAACAAAAGTTACAATCTTAGACGAGAGTCTTTTAGGAATTACCAAGTAGATTGATTTTAGCAGTAGTAGAAACCGTTTTAAGAGTAATCGTATCATTTCTTTTGTCCTCCAGAATGTAACAGAACTTGCATAAGCATTTCCCACAGTAGCAAAATTGCAAAAAGTATTTCAAAGGGCCAGACGAGTAAACTCGCGATAAGTGTATTCTTGTCGACGGGTTTTTCATGCCAGTTTTTTGCGAATACACCGTATGCAAAATTGTCTATACTTTCGTCATTTGCACGTAGAAAATACTTAATTCCAGCATCTTTTGCAATTTTGCGCAGGTTATCTTCATTTATTTTCGAAATTGCCTCCGCACCAGACTTATCCTTTACATAACTTGCACCAGCATTTTTATCAGCAGCTGATTCGTGCGAGTTATCCGCATTACCGAACAGTTTGTTGAGATTGTTCAATCCACTGATGCTCGGATAGTACTCCTTCATTTTTCCACCAGTAGGAGTTCCGTAGCCAATAACTGTACCAGAATATATCAGGTTATTGAGTTCCTCAAACGATGGAATTTCAGATGTTATATTATTTTCGCCGTCGCTCATAAATATCAGAACAATTTTATCATCAGGATTCTTGGAGCGTACGTCATTAACAACGCTGCGGATGGTGTCCAACGATACTCCCAGATTCGTTCCGCTGGAATATTTGGTGATTTCAGGTGTGAGTGTGCGTGCCCAAGTTCGAACTGCGCGAGAATCTTCTGTGAGTGGCACTTGCTCGGACGCCCGCCGATCAAAAGCGATTGCAGCGAACTTAGCAGGTGGAAGAATGTATGTCAAGCGTTCAATGTCGCTCTTGAGAACTTCAAGTCTTGTCTTTGAGTTGGGCATGTCCTCTGCAGACATCGAGCCGGTTTTATCAACCACAAATAAAATGTCCAGATTTGTTAAACTTGTTCGTTCTTCTTTGGTCAAGATGCACGGTCCCAGTGCAATAAATATCAGGCACAGCACGAGTACCAGTCGTCTACTCCAGGTCAATTTTGTCGAGTCCGATTCTTTTGGTTGTACCTTTATAATCATGAAGACGCACAATATGAATAGCGGCACCAATGTGAGCAGCGTAACAAAAATTGGAATTGTTGGGTGTAGTTCTATCATTGGCGCAACCTCCACATAACTACGAGATAACCTCCAAAACTGGTAATTAACGCATACAAGCATAGTTGTGGATAATCTACAATTGTTTTCTTCTCTTCCGGATTTAACTCAGTTCTCTGGTTTTTTGCTATATCGTTAATAATCGACGGAACCGTTGTAGGATTCTTCGCGAAAAAGTAAAAACTTGAATGTTCCTGAATTGTCTTTTTCATATTCTGCTCATTTTCTTCACCCTCCATATTTTGAGTACCTGAATATATACCGTAAACCGTTGCATTTATGGACTCAGAATAACTTACAGCTTCAGCCAACGAGAAGAGTGGATTACCAGAAAGAACATTATCCGTTGCAAAAATAATGGACCTCGAACGCTTCTGGTCTAACTGGTCGAACTGCATAGAACAACTCATCAGCCCATCACCAATTAGGCTCGCAGAATCAGTTTTCGAATTTGTGCCGGCCAAGAAGCGGGCTATATCCTGCTGCTTCGATTGCGCAATAGTGGACAAGTTCGTACCATCTCCTCCTATTGGTTCAAGCACTTTTAGCGCCTGATTTATCTTGTCCCTGATCAGTGCGTAGTCATTCGTTAGCGGAAAAAGAACTCTACTAGTTGAGTCGAATATTGAAAGTGCAATGCGTTCACCCGAAAAGTTGTTGACAATTGACTGGTATGCAGTTAAAACTTCCTTGTCATATGCGAGCGTAGAACCGGAAACGTCCAGGCACAAAACTATATCTCGAGATGACGCGTGCTCATCAGTTTTCACAATCTGGGCTGGTCGAGCTGCCATAACTGTAGCTAAAAGTAGTGTTATAACAAATAGAACAGCGCCCAACTTCAAGGTTTTCTTATACTTCCTGTGCATAATATCTATCTCTTTTGCTGCGACTTCATCCGTATCGGAGAAGATGTCAAGAACCACGTAATAATTCTTGTTCATTTCTGCAAGTTGCAGTAAATTGTGTTTGTGTACTGAGTAGAAATATGCGGCACATGAAACCACAACCGCCAGTATAACTATTGCGGCTAGTACACCTGGCCATGCAAGAGGCGCTAGTTTGAGTTCCACAGCTACCACCGCCTCACTAGATTTCTGCCCCACTCAATTGCTTCTTCTGGTGCCGTTGGATTGGGGTCAATGCTACGATCGAAGAACTCGCAGTCATACAAGTAGTCAATGGTTTCGCGCAGTAAAGCCAACCCAGATATATTTGACAAATCGCGCAGTGTAAAATTGGTGTAGTTTTCGTTGTTCTTTTCAGATGCATACAGTCGCAGAGTCTGAGCAACCTCGTAGTACACATCGTATTCGGTCAACCCCAAGTTCTCGAACCGCCGCTGAATGTCATCAAGAATATCCATATACTTCTGCTGCAACTTCTTCCTACTAGGAACTTTTGGTGCTTTTTTTGCTGCGTATCTTTTTCGCTTCTCCTGAAACAACTTGAGCGCATAAAACAGCAGTAGCATAATCGACACTATAATGCCCAAAACGCCAACTATCAGCACCCAGAGAGGATGCGACTGTGGTGAGTAAAAACCATCTGGAATTGTTTGTGCCAGTAGTAATTCACTAGAATTATTGATATTTAGCAACTTCTCTCCTAGATAAAATTTTGCTCAGTTTCAGGAAGAAATCATCAGTTCCGCCAACATTTACATGCGCAATCTGCATATTTTTTAAGTCTTTGTTGAGTTTGTCTCTGTTACTTTTTATGCTCTTTTTCGCCAATTTGGCAACGTTCGAGCGCCTGAAATATGCAGGAACAAAATTTTTAGTTTTTATATCAATTACCTTTCCGGACATGTTTGGTGCGTCACTTGCAAACGGATTGACATCCTTGATGGTGACAACGAATAGGTCGTGCCGCTCCTTGAGGCGCCGAATAATCGGCAACATCACGGACTTCTCGCGCCTATATGCGGATTCGTCGAACACCAGAACAAAAAAGGTCCTCTTGATGAAGAACTGCGTTAAGTATGCTAGAACACGCACATACGAACTGTTTGGAGCTTGTGCTGATGTGATCTTCGCCATCTTATTCAGCACTGGTTTTATGCCACCGTATCGTAGTCTGAACTTCTCATTCATAATGTGCTCACTATTTCCTGCAACAACTCCAACCGCATCCGATCTATTCGTGCTCAAATATGCGAACACTTCACAAACCGCTTCAACTACGTCAATCTTCTTCTCTCCACTTGTTGATCTTGTCTGCATCTGACAACCAGAATCAAGAACTAGTGCCAAATTGGTGTTGGAATCTGCCCTGAACCGTTTAATGACTGGAATCCCTTGCTTTGCACTAGACTTCCAATCGATGTTGCGAATGTCATCACCAGGTTGGTAAATGTGTAGATCGTCAAAATCTTGCCCTTGCCCCTTAAAGATGGACGGATGAACACCTTCCAAAATCCCCACCGTTCGCTTAACAACAGGTAGTTTTAGAAAACTTGACCACGCCTTAATCTTGTTGAAGTGTGAACTACTACGGGACTGGGACAACTTGAAACACCTGGTCAATTATACTTTCAACTGGAACATTATCTGCTAGTGCATCAAAAGTTCGAACAATTCGATGACGCAGAACTGGATACTTCATGTCAATGACATCTTCTGGAATTACGTACGCGCGCCCGTTGAGTAGTGCGAAAGCTTGACAAATGCGGATAAAAGCGATCGAACCGCGAGGAGATGCACCAACTCGAACCAGTTTGTCAAGTCCAACTATTGGATTCGGTCCGCCACCTCTTGTGGTGTTGATAATTGAGATGATGTAGTGCAAAACTGCGGGTGAAAGATATACGCGCTTTGAAATTTCTTGTAGATATTTAAGATTATCGAGCGTCGTCGATAGAACACTATCTGAACTTGGCGCACCTGCGAGCGGATTTTTTGGATCAGAAACCGCATTGGACTGCGCGCCGAGTAACCGCTCTAAAACTTGAACTTCCTGATCTGGAGTTGGGTAGGTAATCACTTCTTTAAGTAAAAATCTGTCCATTTGCGCCTCTGGTAATACATATGTACCTTC
>AXYY01000083.1 GCA_000485475.1 Candidatus Ancillula trichonymphae ImTpAt | reverse complement strand
CACGAATAGCTCGCCCATCAACGTAAATGTTCTCGTCATCGTGCGACACATTAACCTCGAGGCGTCCGAGTAGTGAATCATACTTTAGCAGATGTGCCAAAGCCTTGTTGTCTGTCAAATCGTTGACCGCAACAACTTCAATATTCGTACCAGATTCTAGCGCTGCTCGAAAAAAGCTGCGCCCAATGCGACCGAACCCATTTATTCCAATCTTAATAGTCATAAAATCATCTCCCAAAATCTTAACATTAGGTATTATACCACACTACGTCACACTTCTTGAGTATTTTCAATTATATGCGTCATCTATGCTATAATGTCGGCATGGATGATGTGGTGAAGCACATATTTGTAACGGGCGGCGTCGTGTCCTCTTTGGGGAAGGGTCTAACTGCTTCTTCGCTTGGTAGACTCCTAAAAGCACGAGGCCTCAAAGTTACTATGCAGAAATTCGATCCGTATATAAATGTCGATCCTGGCACAATGAATCCGTTTCAACATGGGGAAGTTTTTGTTACGGAAGATGGCGCGGAAACAGATTTAGATATTGGGCACTACGAACGGTTCCTTGATGTCAACTTGCCTAAATATGCAAATACCACAACTGGTCAAATTTACTCAGATGTTATAAATAAGGAGCGCCGTGGCAAATATTTGGGCGATACTGTTCAGGTTATTCCACACATCACGAATCAGATAAAGTACCGTATGCGTCAACAAGAAATATCAGTAGATGATAATGAAACTCCAAATGTTATAATAACTGAGGTTGGCGGAACTGTTGGTGATATAGAGTCGCAGCCGTTTCTGGAAGCTGCTAGACAAGTTCGCCGCGACATAGGCTCTAAGAATGTCTTCTTCGCGCATGTGTCACTGGTTCCGTACATCGGGCCCTCAAAAGAACTCAAGACAAAGCCAACTCAGCATTCAGTTGCTGCACTTCGTTCAATCGGTATTCAGCCAAATGCGCTGATATTGCGATCAGACAGACCAATAAATGATGCAATAAAGGAAAAGATCGGGTTGATGTGCGATGTCGAGACTGATGGAATTATCAACTGCCCAGACGCATCCAGCATATATGACATACCTGTTATTTTGAACAACGAGAAGTTTGATGAATATATAATTGACTACTTGGGGTTGCAGAAAAAATCTAGTGAAGTTAATTTGAGCAACTGGCGTGAACTTCTAGATAGCGTTCACAACTCGACAAATGAGGTGGAAGTTGCGCTAGTTGGCAAATATATTGATCTTCCAGATGCATATTTATCCATAACTGAAGCACTGAGGGCTGGTGGTTTTGACAACTTCGCGCGCGTGAAAATCCGCTGGGTTGTTTCAGATTCATGTCAAACTCTTGCAGACGCACAAACAGCACTTGAAGGTGTTCACGCGGTTTTGGTACCAGGAGGTTTCGGTGTTCGTGGCATTGAGGGCAAGATTGGGGCCCTGCAGTGGTCACGGGAGAACAAAGTTCCAACACTGGGCATCTGTCTAGGGCTGCAGTCGATGGTTATAGAATTTGCAAGAAATGTGCTGAAACTGGAAGATGCATCGTCCACAGAATTCGATCAGACAAGCAAGCACCCAATTATCACGACTATGCAGCAGCAAGTTGACATTGTTGAAGGTGGTGACTATATGGGGGGAACTATGCGTCTTGGTTCGTATGACGCCAAGCTGAAGGCAAATTCAATTGTGCGCAGGCTCTACGGACTAGACTGGATCAGCGAGCGTCACCGGCACAGATATGAAGTCAACAACAAGTATGTAAAAATGCTTGAAGAAGATGGCATGATCATTTCTGGAACTTCACTTGGCAGGTCAAAAAGTGTAGAGGACGCGGGGCGTAGTTCGCAAAAAGACAACCAGAATGCGGTCGGACTTGTTGAATTCGTGGAACTTGAAGAGAAACTACACCCGTATTATGTGGCTACTCAAGCACATCCTGAGTTCAAGTCACGCCCGACAAATGCACATCCACTGTTTAGTGGACTCATAGAAGAAGCAATTAAGTACAAGTTTAAGGAGCAAGTTAACAATGGTTAGAACGGCAATAACACATGGCAGAGGTACACATACAGTGCCCAGTTCACTGAAAACCAACCTAGAATTTTTACGTCAGATGTTAGAAGTAGTTTTGGATGAATACAATCCTGAGCTGAGGAGAAACTTCGAAGAAATTGTTAAGCTGACGGCAGAAGCACGGAGTAGTGAGGAAATCAACTCATTTGAAACCGTTGATGAATTTATCCAGAGCATGTCAATTGAGCAACTGAAAGAGCTTGTGCGAGCGTTGACATGTTACTTCCACCTCTCAAATCTTGCAGAAGAATTATACAGAGTTAGTAGACTGAACATCATTGATGAGGACTGGTCGACGGCTCCTGCTCATAATATACTGGGCAATGCATATGCGAGACTTGAGGAGGAAGTTGGTGAGGAGGAAGCACAAACTAGACTGAACAAATTGTGTTTCTATCCAGTTTTAACCGCACATCCAACTGAGGCTCGCAGGAGGGCGGTGAGCGGAAAAATACGGCGCATCACTCGCTTGCTTTCTGAGCGCCCGCACTTAACAGGTGTGCAGTCAGTCGAAAATGAACGCAAAATACTTGGTGAGATTGACGCACTATTCAGAACTTCTCCAATAGCTTCAAGAAAACCAAGTCCACTTGATGAGAGCGATGTTGTCACTTCAATTTTTGACACAACTCTACTAGAAAGTGTTACACTAGTTTACCGAAGACTTGATGATTGCTTGCAGTTAAAAGCGTCTAGTGAACAAAACCACACTAGTAATAAAGATTTCGCGCGCAGATTAGGCAACAACAAGACTCGCTCTTGTGCGTTCTTCAAGCTAGGATCCTGGATCGGTTCAGATCGTGACGGCAATCCAAATGTTGTTGCATCGGTGACTAGACAAGTTGCGCAAAAATTCAGCGCGCACATTATGACAACGCTCGCAGATAGAGCATCGCTAGTTGGACGGATTTTAACACTAGAAGATCAGACCACTCCAGGTTCTGAGGATTTGATCAAGTTGTGGAATAAACTGCGGGATTTGTGCTCAGACATCGACACTGAAAAGCTGAGTGTGTCCATCAAAGAGCCGCACCGAGCAGTTATGATGGCGATCACCAAGCGGCTTAATGCAACAAAGCAGCGCAATTCAGATTATGCATACACAACTTCCAACGAACTACTTGCAGATCTCAGGACCGTCCAAAATTCGTTGATCAGCTCGAACGCACTACGCGCAGCATATGGCCCTTTGCAATCGTTGATTTGGCAGGTTGAAACTTTTGGCTTCCACCTTGCTTCTATAGAGATTCGCCAGCACTCGCAGGTGCATCACGAAGCACTAGAAGACATTGAGGCACAAGGCATAACTAGTCAAGAACTCAAACCAGTAACGGTTGAAGTATTGGACACTTTTCGAGCAATCGGAGCAATCCAGAGACGTTACGGTTTTGAGGCCGCGAATCAATACATCGTGTCCTTTACGCAATCCGCAGATGACATCAAGAATGTTTTCAAGCTCGCGAAATATGCAGAAGTTGAAGAATCCAGTGTTGCAGTTATCGATGTAGTGCCACTCTTCGAGACACTTGATGATCTGACAAATTCAGTTGACATATTAGATCAGATGCTTGAAATTCCAGAAGTCCAGGAGCGCCTCAACTCGAATGGTCGTCACTTGGAAGTGATGTTGGGCTACTCAGACTCCTCAAAAGATGTTGGTCCGGTTGCTGCAACTTTTGCACTTCATCAAACACAAGCATCAATCGCCAACTGGGCAAAGAAGAACGGCATTAAACTTGTCCTGTTTCATGGACGAGGAGGTGCATTAGGAAGAGGCGGAGGTCCCGCAAATCGTGCAGTCTACGCGCAACCAAAAGGTTCAGTCGACGGAACATTCAAGCTTACCGAACAAGGTGAAACTATTATGGCTAGGTACGGTAACCCGGATATTGCTGTGCGACATATTGAGTCTGTTGCGGCCGCTACGCTCCTGAATAGTGTGCCATCTGTTGGAAAGGAGAACAAAGAGCAGAATGAGAAATACACCGAGATGGTCGAAAAACTGGTGCAGTACTCTAAAGAATCCTTTCACAAGTTTGTACAGTCTGAAGATTTTGCAACATGGTTTGACACAGTAACTCCGCTGGAAGAAATTGGACTACTACCAATCGGTTCCAGGCCAGCAAAGCGCGGCTTGTCCACCAAAACACTAGAAGATCTGCGTGCAATTCCTTGGGTTTTCGCGTGGTCGCAGGCACGGATCAACTTAGCCGCATGGTACGGTTTCGGTTCTTCGTGTGAACGCTTCGTTGAAGAATATGCAACACCTGAAAATCCAGAAGCTGGACTAAAAATACTGCAAGAGGCATACAACACGTGGAATTTGTTCTCAACGCTTGTTGATAACATCGAGATGTCCATTGCTAAAACTGATGACCGAATTGCTGCCAAGTACTTATCGCTCTCCGATCGTGACGATCTAGCAAATGCGGTAATAGAGGAGTTGAAGTTAACAAATGAGTTTGTGACAAAAATCAACAAGAGTTTGTATCCGCTCCAGAACCGCAAGGTGCTCGGTCAAGCCGTTCAAGTTAGGGGCCCATATGTTGATGCGCTTTCACTGCTGCAATTCTTCGCGCTCAAAAGACTGCGCCAGAACAAGGATACAATGGATGAAAAGGAACTTGCAGATTACCAATATCTACTACTTTGCACAGTGAACGGCGTTGCAGCTGGATTGCAAAATACTGGATGACGCAAAAAGGACAAGATGACATTGACACTTGATACAGACGCACTCGCTACTCTAGAACCAAAACAGCAACTGATTGAACTGGTGAACGACTTGGCAGTTGTTAAGGGTGATGTAATACTAAGTTCCGGAAAGCACGCAGACTACTACATCGATCTACGGCGCATAACTCTACACCATTACGCATCGCCAATAGTTGGACATCTCCTACTAGATATGCTTGAGGTCAACGGTTTTATTGCTGGTGATTCGTTTACTGTAGTTGGTGGACTGACCATGGGTGCAGATCCAGTTGCTTGCGCGATGCTACATGCTGCATATTCTCGCGGAATTGATTTAGATGCGTTTCTAGTGCGCAAAAGCGCCAAGCAGCACGGCATGCAGCGGCAGATTGAGGGCCCGGATGTTCAGGGACGTAGCGTTGTAATTGTTGAAGATACGACTACAACTGGAAACTCACCAATTGCTGCAATTGAAGCTGCGCGCGATGCTGGTGCTGAAGTTCTGGCTTGTGCGACAATTGTGGACAGAGCAACAGGAGCAGAAAAACGCATAGAAGAACTAGGGGTTCCGTACTTGTCACTACTACGCCTTGATGACTTAAAGTTGTAGTAAATTTTTTATGTTTTCCGCAAATAATTTAATTAAAGGCAAATATATGCTATAATGTAGTCAGCTTTGAAATACTTAAGGGGTTAATTGTGGCAGAAAACA
>AXYY01000082.1 GCA_000485475.1 Candidatus Ancillula trichonymphae ImTpAt | reverse complement strand
AGTTACTACATCCTCTTCCTCAGCTGTAGCAATAAGTAGTCGGCATAACTTGGCATGCGCTTACCACTCTTTTTGTCATCCTCACGGAGTTTGTATTCAAGGCTGATGTTTATTATACCACTGTCTTCAGGTTGCTTGCTCTCGTCATCGCGAAGTGTAGAATACTTCCTGTTCGCGTCTTTGGTGCGCCTGCACAGAATCTTGCACGTTGATTTATCAAGGTCTCTGGTTAAGTCTTCATCACAGAGCCAAATATACTACTGGTTGCACACTGAGAGCATCTCAAACTTTCTAGTTGCGAGAATGCCTCCAGCAGTGCGTAGTCCCAAATAGTCCAATTATCTGATGAATCACGCATCAGGAACGCTAGCGGACGCTTCTGGTACTCCTCCTTCGCGAGCCTTATGCAATCAAGTATGCGGTAGTTTTGTGCATAGAACTTACTATCTTGTCTTGATAGCTGCTCCACTAAAGGTAGTGCAATCATGGCATTTTCAAAATCTGCGACAGTTTGGAACATATCACTAGCAGCTTTTTCAAGTATTGGCAGCTGATATAACTTGTCAAGCTCCAAAATGAACTTCATTCTCTCGTCAAGCGGTTTATTAGCAAAATCAACATATTCGTTGTCAAAAGAGTAACCAACAATTGGCACTAATAAGCAACTGCACTGTAAAACCATCTTCATCCTCAGGTGTTTCGCCCTCTTTTAGAGCCTTTATCTTGTTATCGATGGTCTTATATAGCTCAGTGTAAACTTTGCTTGGAAATCCTCTCAAAATGAACTTGTAGGAGTGCTTTTTTATCTCATCTTTTAGCAATTCAATCTGCGCTTTGACTTTTTCAGTCTCGATTTTAGTTGCTTCATCGAATTTGAACGCTGCCAGATCAACCAAGTTATTAGGGTTTGCAGGATTAATACTTTGCGTTAACTTCTTGATTTTGTGGGTCAGCACATGGCATTTTGAGCCCGGAACCAGCACTTTTTCAGTTGAATAGCCGTCTTCTTCAATATCTGCCATCTTCGCATTCATAATCGCCACAAGATCCACATCTTTGTGTCCCTTCAAAACTTCCCCACCTTGTTTATCTGCGCTTCCAATTGCTCTTCACTAGTCATAATCAACTCCTGTTTTTCTTATCTGTTATTTACAAATAATAAATGAGCAGTAAAACAGGTAAACTACTGCTCATTCGGGCAAGTGTAGGCATTGAACCTACAGCCTTCAAGTTAATAACTAATGAGACTAGACCAATCTAACTTGCCGAAAAAGCTAGGGCATTGTAAGGCTTTGGAGTATTCAACGCACCTAGTATATGGAGATTAAGCCTTTTTACTTCATACTCAGGAAGTGTAGTAGAGTATTTGAAATCGTAAATATGAAATGAACAAAATTAACGATACTAAATGTGTTGACCTCAAATACTCCACAAACCTTATACGTACTCACCCTCAACAACAACTGCGGTATTACCCCAGTAACCATCAAGTTTAATGGAAACTTCGCCGCATGTACGGGTGCAACTCTATTACAAGTTGAGTTGCTGATTTCGCAGACCACTCTGTCATCAATTGTAATTGCATTGACACTCTTGAGGTTGGTTCCTCTGTAAGCGTTACAATTCCACCGCTTGCTGGTAGCGAAGGCACCTGCGTAACAGTAGCAATCGAAGCAGCAACAGTTTCAATTTCCGAACTGGTCACATCAGGAACACCATCAATGTGTGAGGTAATCTGGTAAGATCCAACTCCCACAACCGTGACGAAACCAGTGCTGTCAACTCTAGCAACATTTGGGTCACTTGTAGTGTATTTAGCAGCATATGAAGTGTTAATACCGTTGACCTTATAGAATCACCAAATCCACCAACAGTTGTAGGCAAATTGCTAAAGTTAACCACTTTGCTTCAAAATATTATCCCCGGTTGCCGTTGCATCCACAGCAAACACATTCACGTTGACAATTTCTGCGGACGCAAGTTCGCTGTCGTATGGGCTTGCTCTCACTTGGAGAGTTGCGGTGTGCAATTCTAGAGCCTTGAATCTATACACGCTCACCAAATCACCGGCTTTTAAGTCATTGCGCACAGTGGTTGGTGCTTGGGCAATGCGGGTAACAATCGGTAGTTCAATCCCTTCACCTGGTTTTACATCAAGCAAGTTGTAAAACCAGCCTTGAGTGGGTTACCTTGTCTTCAAATATTCTTCACAAGTCCAACCTATAAAGTTGCTTGACTTGGCATAGTTCCACGCATCTGAGATGATGTATTTTGGTTAATAGTTGGAAAGAAATTAGCATCACTAGCAGTTGCACTAGGAAATGTCGAACCGTCGAAGAAGTTAACACCAACAATATTCCTAAACAAAGCAGTATTATTCACCTCGTTGATGTCAGGATTGTCGTAGTTTGATAACGTACCTGGAATACTAATCCAAACATCGGCATTCTCATTGCTGTTGAACTCAGTAGCCTCAGCATATGACAAAGCAATACTCTTATCACTAGTAATTCTTGCTCTTGATTGGATGATTCTACCCTGTTGAATTAGTGCAACTTCAGCTTCGGCCATAGATCCGTTTTCCATAACATCACGCCAAACATCAGTATCGAATTCATGCAAACGCCGTTCAACACCATCAGTAACTGGAGCCTGATTCATGTTCATGTATTTGTCAATGTCCTCTTTAGCCCAATTCGTGACCTTTTCCAGGTTGCTCGCCGTACCTGTATTGGCAG
>AXYY01000081.1 GCA_000485475.1 Candidatus Ancillula trichonymphae ImTpAt | reverse complement strand
TTTTAGTGTATAACTTTCTGCTGAGTTGTTTGGATTTCCAACTGCGAATGTCGAACCAACTGTAACTTTGTTGTAGTCTGCCAATTCTTTACTGATTATGCAGTTGTAGTTCGCAGCATCGAATCCAAAAACTGCTCTATCTACTATTTTTTCAGTTGAATTCTCACGAATCCAGTCATTGCGTCAGTTGAGGAGTAACCGGTCAGCGTGAAAGCACTTTGTGCCACCTGACCTCCTCCAGGACCTCCTTTGCCTGGACCTTCGTTGGCGCGTCCTGTGGATTGACTTGAAGTGCCTACCTGTTGACTGCAACTTCTGAACGCTTCCTCATTTGCTGAAATCCAATTGAATCAGTATACCGCAAGCTCTGTACATGTGAAGATTTTGCGTAGTTCTGTAAGTTTTCCAGCGTGAGCTCACCGATCCCAGAACTCTGCTGCGGGTTGACGAGTGCTCTAGTGCTGTTTTGTCCCCAGCATTAGACATCGCTTTCTCCATCATTTTCTCGCGGTTAATCGAAATAGTACCTGTAATTGTCTTGTTCTCCAGTTCACTTTGCTTTGCCCAGAGTGCCGCATTATTTATTGCCATTGCGATAGAACTCGCGACCGCTATAGCGACACAAGCACCGTGCGCCCCTTAGCTCTTCTCACCAAATCGCGTAGTGCGTTCTTATAAAAATATAAACATAATCGACTTCATCTCCTTTTATGAAAGCATTTACAGTGTACGAGTTTAATACCATGAAACTTAATATACACTCATTTTACGACTTAAAACTGAACTATAATATATAGAATTATTCTACTACTTTTCTACTCTTCTCCTTGATAATACTATTGATTTCGTCACTCAATACTTAATATTTTGTGTGAACGCATTTGACAGGTGTGGTTTTTGTAGTATAATGGAGGTCATGGTTCGCACTAAACTACAAGTTTCTCTTTTACTTGCGGTTGCAGTTATGGGCGCCGGCGTACTTACTGCGTGCGGCACAAACAGCAGTAATAACAACAGCAACGGTAACGCTTCAGGTTCTTTGAAATCTACGACCTTAATAATATAGTCCCAGATGGTGCACCGTTGTTGAGCGTTGCATCGCTTATTGAAGGAGGGGCGCTAAATAGCAGTAGTGGTGTATTTCAAGTTGGTGATGACGTCAGCAAGAAATTGGGGGCCAAAGTTGGCATTCAGGTCGCGCAGGATTCTGATACGTTGGTTGCCAACATCAAGAAGGAGCGACCGAAGTTGGCGGTTGTGCCAATAAATCTTGCTGCTAAACTGTATAACGAGAATGCCACACACAAGGAGAGTCAATACAGGTTGCTGGGCGTTTCAACATGGGGATTAAATCCAGTTGTTGCAAATTTCAACATCTCTAGCCTTAAGGATCTGGTTGATAAGAAACTCTATTCGTTTACAAAGTCTGGAACACCAGGAATTACTATTCGTGCACTCTTGAAGAAGGAGGGGATTGCATATGCGGATTTTAAGGACACCGTTTCTGCGACCGCAGTTAATATTGTTGATTTTACCGCTGCACCTGATATTGTTGCAGAACTCTCCAAGAATTTGGACGAACAACATGTTGCACTCTTGCCTGAGCCAGTTGCATCTGCATTTGAGATTAAAACACAAGGGAAGTACTTCTCGAAGTTGGATTTGCAGGTGCTCATTGCTCATGCGTTCAACGGGCTCAAGTATTCGCAGGCGGGGCTAGTTGTTCGTAGTGATATTTTAGATGATGCGAGTTATGCGGACTTTTTGAACAAGTTTACTGCGTCAATTGCGAAAACTGCACCCGCATTGAAAGAGAATGCCGAGCAAGTTGTGGTGCGCAAAAGGAGAACTTCAAATCCGCGGCGCTTGCATCAACTGCGGTAGTTGTCAGTGCGCTAAAAGGTGGGCGACTAGATGTTGAATTTGTTCCAGTGTTTGGTCAGCACAAGAGTGGTGAGAAAACCAAACAGGATGTTAAGGCTCTTCTGCAGATAATTCAAGACTCTGGAGCTTCGGCGCTGATCGGTGGAAAGGTTCCTGATGACAAGTTCTTCGCGCTGGACAAGAACTGAGCTCAAAAAGTTACTCTACAAACTGCTGGGGACTGGTTTGGTTGTGTTGTTCTGGTGGTTTTTGTCGTCTAGTTTTGCATTCACTGGTA
>AXYY01000080.1 GCA_000485475.1 Candidatus Ancillula trichonymphae ImTpAt | reverse complement strand
TTCAGATTTAATCCCATCAACAACCTCAGCAAATGCAGAAGTTACAAGTTCTAGTGCAGTTTCTAGTGAACGTTTTGATGTGTCAAGGTTGTAGAGTTTTTCAAGAACAAGGTGCACATGTGTGCCCCTAATGGCCTCAATTGATGGGGGAAACGGAAGTAGATCAATAGTTTTGAACTTGTACATCAACGGGCACTGTAGAAAGTCCTTGACCCTCGATGGTGAAAGCGTAATCTTCTTCATCTGAACCTCTTCCAACAAGCATTGTGCCAGTGTCGTCTATCGTCAAGTGCCACATTTTGACCAAGAAAGTGGTTGAGTTCAATTACGGTAACACTAGTGGCTCCGGCGGGGATTGAGTTGTTGCAACCTGGACATTTGTAAACCGACCGCCCACTGAGAGTTCTGCGGACTTGATACTGAACATTTCTTTTTACCTCCGTGCGCGCGCCACCGAAGATAACTGCTTCGTTAATCTCCCTGTTTTTTTCGCTAACTCTTCGGTTTTTTCTACTCATAACTTCTCAAATGTCAATGTACCAGCGCCTTTGATGCTAGTTGCACTTCTAGAACCTCTTTTATGTAGTCCGAAACTCTGCTGGGTGCTCTGTGTGTCGCCAATCAACAAGGAGTTCCATCCAATATGTTTGATGCACTTCCAGCCACCAGTTTTACCCAGAACCCAGCAACCGTGCGAAAGCAGTATGCGTTCGGTGCTCTGGTCCTCCAGCTCACCGCCACCTCCAAATGACGAGCACCTGAAGTGTCACTTGTAGTTGAATCTTTGAGCAGAAATCATTCTTCAAGTCGCTAAGATGTCTAGCCATATTCTGCGAGATGTTAAATGTTTCAACCAGTTTTAACTGCTCAGATTCGTTGTCTCGAATGGCTTTCATCATGACAAGCGCAAAACTACCATCAATAACTTCAGGAAGTAATGCACCTTCAGCCTCGGCAAGAGCTTCGAAGTCATGCACTTCACATCTGCTCAAAAATGCATCAACTTCGTTCAATGCTTTAGATATATTTTCTTCAAAATTCACACAACAGTTCACATCAAGCTCATCGCACCCCTCTTTCAGTGATACGAAGCAGCTGCTAAAATCAGGCTCAATGTCCAGTAGTGCATTGGAATTCCAATACTTCTCCGCATCTTCGGAACGATTACAGTACGTAAACACCAAGATTCGATCAGCTCGACGGAATTTGTCTGCCACTTGCTCCTCCTCAGTTAACCTCATGCATTCCTCTCGCTCAGTTACAAAAGCACTATAACATATGATTAACATTAAAAAACTGAGTGACTTTTCTGGAATGTGAATAACTTTCAACTTGAAGCCCAATGTGAATAAGTCGACTAAAGTATCGTTAACAAGTTCAACGGAACACCAGGGCCCATAGTTGTAGATATAGTTCCTTTTGTAATGTATCGACCCTTTATTGTCGTAGGACGTGCACGCAGAATCTCATCTACCGCGGCAGTAAAGTTCTGTGCAAGTTTTTCAATAGAAAACGACGCCTTGCCGATTATGAATGCAAGATTTGAATTCCTGTCAACGCGGAATTCAATCTTTCCGCCCTTAATGTCTTCAACAGCTTTTGCGGTATCTAGAGTAACTGTTCCTAGTTTTGGGTTCGGCATTAGACCTCTTGGGCCTAGCACTCTACCTAGTTTGCCAACTTTTACCATCATGTCTGGAGTTGCAACTAGTACATCAAAATCAGTGTATCCGCCTAGAATCTTATCAATTAGCTCATCAGCACCAACTTCATCAGCACCCGCATCAACTGCTTTTTGTGCAGCCTCAGCCTGAGCAATGACAACAACGCGCGCTGTTTTTCCAGTTCCGTTGGGTAAATTGACGGTTCCCTTAATTGCCTGATCTGCTTTTCTGGGGTCCACATTCAAGCGGAAAACCACTTCAACAGTTTCGTCAAACTTCCTGTTTGATGCGTTCTTGAGCAACTCTAGTGCCCCATCTATCTCGTATGTGCGACTGCGATCAACAAGTTTAGCCGCCTCTTTCCAGTTCTTGGATCTTCTTACCATTATTTTCCTTTCAGTTGTTCGGTCGTGGTCCGGATATGGCTACCCTCCCACTTTTTTTCTACTAGTCTACTATATGAATTCCCATAGAACGCGCGGTTCCCATAATGATACGGTCCGCCATATCTAGGTCATTTGCGTTCAGGTCAGGCATTTTAATCTCGGCAATTTCACGCACTTGCGCCTTAGTTATTTCGCCTACGCGCTGAGTCAGCGGATTTGTCGCACCTTTTTTGATATTTGCCAACTTTTTGATGAGTGCAGCAGCGGGAGGCGTTTTGAGAACAAATGTAAACGAGCGGTCATCGTACACAGTTATTTCTACAGGAATTACCTGTCCGCGCTTGTCTTCCGTCGCAGCGTTGTACGCCTTGCAGAAGTCCATAATGCTGACACCACGCGAACCGAGAGCCGGTCCAATCGGAGGTGCAGGATTCGCCTCACCAGCTTTAACCTGGAGTTTAATGTAACCAGAAATACTCTTTGCCACATTAGTCCTTTCTTCAATTAACTACTAACGGACCCCGTTATATCATACTCAGCTCAACTTGTCAAGTACCAAAGAGTACAAAGTAGTACTTTTAAGCCTAAACTGTGACTGAACTTCAAAATGTCATAGGCCTATGATATAATATGCGCATGAGTGATAAAGATGAATTTGGTGCTGAAAATGCTGGCCGAGTTAGCATAACACTGCTTGATGGATGTGAAGATGTTGAAACATTTGGGGCGCTTGATGTGTATAAGAGGTGTGGATTTGATACGAAAATGGTTTCGCTCGAGGCGCAAGAGTTGCCTAGTTCAGCCGTAGTAACCACCAAGTGCGGCATAAAATTTGAACCTGATGAATTGTACAACCTGAATTTTACGCTTGATGATTTCGATATTGTGCACATTCCAGGAGGTGCTGTTTTGCCAAGTTACTTGAGCAAGAAGAATGGTAGAACCGTGGTGAACTTTATGGACGCGTTGGTTGAATATGTGCAAGCGGGCGGAATTCTGGCTGCAAACTGCATAACTCCAGCAATTTTGGCAAAGACTGGTGTGTTCAAGAAGTTGGGGGTTAAAAGAGCAACAAGCTATGCAGATGTTGTTGATTTTGTTGGTGATACATTTGAGAAACTTTTTGGTTCTAGTGCTATTTGGGCTGGTGAGTTCGAGAAGTCAGTTGATGAGCCACTCGTAGTCGTTGACAAGTTGAATAGCGGAGTTGTGACCACAGCTAATGGACCTGGTGCGACGCTTGAACATGCATTTTTGACAGCAAGTTTAGTGTGTGATGAAGTTGTTGTCAGCGCTCAGATTAGGAATATGGCTGCGCACATACGAGTAGAAGCATTAAAGGAAGTGCTGCGATGACTTTTGCGGACGAAATCTTTAGGCGCAACATTGAGCAGATTATGACAACTGGTTGTACCTCTGAGCGTGCGCGTTCAAAATACAAGGATGGCACAATTGCATTGAGTAAGTACATTACAGATGTCAAGATGAAGTTCGACATTTCAAAGGGGCAAGTTCCGATCACTACCTTGCGTCCAATTTACATCAAGAAAGCGATTGAAGAGGTGTTGTGGATTTATCAGGACCAGACTTCTGATTTGCATGCACTAGAGGAGCGCGGAGTTAGTTGGTGGAGTCCATGGGCGCTTGAAGATAACACAATTGGTCAGCGGTATGGGCGAACCGTTGCGAACTACGACATCGTCAACCGCACGCTGAAGTTACTGGAGGAGAATCCGTATAACAGGCGTTCAATAATCAACTTGTGGCAATATGCGGACCTTGATGTTCCAGCAAAACTGCCACCTTGTGCATATGAGATGTTGTTCGATGTGCGCAAAATTGATGGAGTTATTTATCTTGATGGCGCACTGCATCAGCGTTCAAGCGACTTCCTTGTTACGGGACTTGGCATTAACCAAATCCAGTATTTGAGTTTACAGATGATGTTTGCGAAACACTTGGGGTTTGAGGTTGGCACATTTAGCTGGAACCCCATGAATCTGCACATTTATGACCGGCATTTTGCTCAGACGGAAGAATTACTCAGGCGGCGCGGCGCAGGTGCTGAGCCTCGTTTTTATCTTGATGTTCCGTCTGGTACCAATTTTTATGATACAACCGCAGACGATTTCAAGCTTGAAAACTACGAGCCGCAGAAACCACAACTTACTTTTGAGCTAGCTGAGTAATGAAACTCTTGACATTTTCTGGGTCAACTTTTACAACTAATCCCAGAACTTGGTTGTAATGATCAGGATCCTCGATTGGCAGTATGTCCATATAACCACTAGGGGATGTCGCACGCTTGAAGTAGTTGATAAAGTTGTACATATCCGCCAAACTGGTAGTTTCATCAAAGATGATGGTGCCGAGAACAGTTCTTGCAACTTCTTTGAGCTTGAATACATTCCACAAGTTGAACAAATTTCCACTCGTTAGCAAATCAGTTGATTTAGCGGCTAGTTTTTGAACAACTGTTCGCTGACGAAGTGTTCTGCCTATGTCCGAAAGTGGATCTTGATACCGCATTCTCGAATATGCGAGCGCCTCCGCACCGTTGACATCCTTGCAGCCTGGTGTCCAGACCATTCCAGAATCTGGATCGTTAACTTCCTGGTCATAGCACAAGTTGATTCCTCCTAGTGCATCTGTGAGTGCCGCAGCCCCCTCAAATCCAACTTCTGCATAATGGTCAACCTTCAACCCAACTAGTTGTTCAACGGTTTCCACCAGTAATTTTGGACCACCATAACTATACGCCGCATTTATCTTCGCCCAAATTTTCTCCACTTCTTCACCTGGTTGTGCGAAAATGCCCCGTTTGTCCATGAAGGGCGGTATTTCCACCATTGCATCTCGCGGAATTGAAATCAACGAGTCTTTATTTTCGGTGTGGATTAACAACATAATTGTATCTGCGCGTGCACCTTCAACATCTGACTGTGCTTCTGGTGACCGGCCGTCGTTCCCAACTATTAGAAATGTTGAAGCAGGAGAATTGTCTTTCGTCAAGCTTAGTGCACTGGTTCGAATTACCGACGATTTCAACGAGTTGTATGTGTCAACTGCCCAGAATATTGCTACACCGGCCAGTACCAGCAACAACACAACAACTAGTGCAATTACTTTTCGAAGCGGAAACTTGCGCCTGCTCTTACTAGCACCTGATTTTTGCCGCACATCTGAATTACGAGGATGTGCACTTTTCTGCGGATTCTTGATTGTATGTGCGCTCACCGCTTCAACTGCTTCAAC
>AXYY01000079.1 GCA_000485475.1 Candidatus Ancillula trichonymphae ImTpAt | reverse complement strand
GATACCATGCAACTAATTCCACCAAAAATCCGCACAATCGCGATCGGTATGGCTGCTTCTATGGGACAATTCTTGCTGTCTAGTGGCACAAAAGGTAAACGGTTTATAACTCCTAATGCACGCGTTTTAATGCACCAGCCGTCGGGGGGTGTTGGCGGAACTGCAACAGATGTTCGAATCGGTGCTGAATTACTTCTAGACATGAAACAGCGGTTGTCGAAGCTAACTGCGGCACAAACTGGTCAAACTCTTGAGCGGATTCTTGAAGACAACGAGCATGACAAGTGGTTTACCGCCGATGAGGCGCTGAAGTACGGTTTTATTGATGCAGTTATTGAAGATGTTAACGCGATCAAGGCAGGAGGTAGGTAATGTATACACCCATGAATAGAACAATTTTGCCGCAGTTTACTGAACGAACAAGTTATGGTTACAAAACAGTGGATCCATACGCCAAGCTTTTTGAGGAACGGATCGTATTCCTTGGTGCGCCCGTAGATGATGCTATGGCTGATGATGTTATGGCGCAGTTGCTCGTGCTTGAGGCGCAAGATGCTGAGCGCGAAATTACACTATACATCAACTCGCCTGGCGGTTCATTCACCGCGATGACTGCACTTTATGACACCATGCAGTATATTCGTCCAGACATTCGAACTGTGTGTCTTGGGCAAGCAGCTTCTGCGGCCGCAGTTTTGTTGGCCGCTGGAACGCAGGGGAAACGATTGGCATTGCCGAACTCAAGAGTTTTAATACATCAGCCAGCCATTGAGGGTAGTCGGGGGACTGCATCTGATATTGAGATCCAAGCCAACGAAATGCTACGCCTGAGGATTTGGCTTGAAGAGGCACTCGCTAGACACTCGAAGACCAGCATCGAACAGGTGCAGAAAGATATTGAGCGAGACAAGATTTTAACCGCGCAGCAAGCGTTGGAATACGGACTGGTTGATAGAGTACTAGAGTCGCGCAAAATTACACAGAATTAGTGCGTAAGTTGTGGTATAATCTGGTAGTAATTTAATTTAAGGGGTAGTGATGGTTGACATTAGATACGATGAAGACGCAGGTTTAGACGTTCTGAAGGACAAAGTTGTTGCTATAATTGGCTACGGTTCACAAGGACATGCACACGCGCTGAATTTGCGCGATTCTGGAGTTAGCGTTGTTGTAGGTTTGCGCGAAGGTTCTGCGTCGTCTAGGTTGGCACTTGAGCAGGGGCTGGAGGTTCTGAACATTTCTCAGAGCGTGGAAAATGCGGACATTGTAATGATTCTGGCACCTGATCAAGTTCAGCGCACGCTTTTTGCTGAGGAGATTGAGCCGAACCTGAAAGAGGGTGCCGCACTCGCTTTTGCGCACGGTTTCAACATCAGATTCGGTTACATCAAGCCAAGTGCTGCACATGATGTGTTCATGGTTGCTCCAAAAGGTCCGGGTCACACAGTTCGCCGCGAGTTTCAGGGCGGACGCGGAGTTCCAGTTGTTTGGGCAATTGAGCAAGACGCATCTGGTCAGGCGGAGGAGATTGCACTTGCATATGCGAAGGGCATTGGCGGACTACGAGCTGGTGGAATAAAGACCACTTTCAAGGAGGAAGCTGAAACTGATCTGTTTGGTGAACAGGCAGTTTTGTGCGGTGGTGTTTCCAAGTTGATTCAATACGGCTTTGAAACACTTGTTGAAGCAGGTTATCAGCCAGAAATTGCATACTTCGAGGTGTGCCACGAGCTCAAGCTCATCGTTGACCTGATAGTTGAAGGTGGTATTTCAAAACAGCGCTGGTCGGTTTCGGACACCGCAGAGTATGGCGACTACATTTCAGGTCCTCGCGTTGTCAACCCCTCAGTCAAAGAGGCGATGAAAGAGGTCCTCGCAGATATTCAGAACGGCTCGTTTGCAAAGAGATTCATTGAGGACCAAGAAAGTGGTGCGCCAGAGTTCAAGAAGATGCGAAAAGAGGGTGAAGAACATTCAATTGAGGCTGTTGGTGCCGAACTTCGCAAGATGTATTCATGGCGCTCACAAAATGATGACTACGTCGAGGGTAGTGCCGCAAGGTAGGTAGATTTATAGGGGGTTGTGAGTGGTTATCAAGTATAAATTAGCGGTCATACCGGGAGATGGAATTGGAAAAGAAGTAACGCCCGTTGCTTTTGATGTTTTGAAGGCTGTTTCGAGCGGCAAGATTGAGTTCGAGGAGGTGTACTTTTCGCTTGGAGCAGAGCAACTTAAGGCAACTGGTGAAGTTCTAAATGATGAGATGCTCGCCAAAATCAAGAAGTGTGACGCAATACTGCTTGGTGCGGTTGGAGATCCGAGCATTCCATCTGGTGTTTTGGAGCGTGGATTGTTGCTGAAACTTCGTTTTAAGCTGGATCACTTCATCAACTTGCGCCCATCGAGCATTCGAGAAGGTGTCACCAGTCCGTTGTCCGATGAAGTCCTGGCAAAAGGAGCGGTTGACTTTGTAATAGTTCGTGAAGGTACTGAGGGGTTCTACTGCGGTCAAGGTGGTAGTTTAAGAGAAGGCACTGGGTTTGAGGTGGCTACTGAGGTCTCCGTGAACACAGCATACGGGATTGAGCGAACTGTTCGATATGCTTACGAGCTGGCACAAAAGAGGCGCGGTAAGTTGACACTCGTACACAAGCATAATGTTCTAGTTCATGCGGGTGGACTTTGGAGCAGAATTATTACTGAGGTTGGTGCAGAATATCCAGAAGTTAAGGTTGATTATCTACACATTGATGCGGCGACTATCTTCATGGTTACTAATCCGCAGCGTTTTGACGTGGTTGTTACTGACAACTTGTTCGGTGACATTCTAACTGATGAGGCAGGTGCAGTTTGTGGCGGAATTGGACTGGCGGCGTCTGGAAGTATAGACGCATCGCGTAAGAATCCGTCCATGTTCGAGCCAGTGCATGGAAGTGCACCAGACATTGCGGGGCAAAATTTGGCAGATCCACGCGCTGCAGTGCTCTCGGCGGCTCTTTTGCTTGAGCATCTTGGACATGACGAGCTTGGATTCAGGATACGCACTGCGATTAGTAAGGACATCGGCGAGTATTCAACGGTTCGAGGGCGCTCAACTGCGCAGATCGGTGCGAATATTCTTGCGGCGCTCCAAAATGCTTGACTAGAACTTTTCAGCAAGCTAAAATTCTTCAACAAGTCTGAGCAACTGCGGGATTATTGCAGCCTCAGGAACGGTCTTGATAACTTTTCCGCGCACGAAGATGTCACCTTTACCCTTTCCACCAGCCACGCCAATGTCAGCGTCGCGCGCCTCTCCAGGTCCGTTCACAATGCAACCCATCACTGCGATCTTCAGCGGTTTCTCGCCAAGTTGCCCGTAATTTTGCAGCGCAGTTTCAAGTCTAGCGGTCAATTCAATGACATCAGTTTCAATTCTACCGCAAGTTGGACAACTGATGATTTCTAGTGCTCTAGTTTTTAGCCCGAGCGACATCAAAATCTCGCGCCCAACTCGCACCTCCTCAATCGGATTGTCTGTCAAACTCACGCGAATTGTGTCACCAATTCCGGCTCTCAGTAGTGCCCCAAATGCGACCGCAGATTTAATAGTCCCCTGAAATTTCGGACCAGCCTCAGTGACCCCCAAGTGTAGCGGGTAATCAACCAATTCGCTCAACTTGCTGTACGCGTCAACTGTCGTGTTCACATCGTGGTGCTTCAACGAGATCGCGAAGTCATGAAAGTTGCAGTCCTCAAAAAGCCGCACCTCTTTCATCGCAGCCTCAACTAGTGCATCAGCAGTCGCAGTTTCACCATGCTTTTTCAGAATCTCGTCATCTAATGAACCTGCATTTACACCAATCCTGAGCGGAATGCCGTTCAACTTCGCAGCGTTTACTATCTCTTGCAGTTTATCGTTGAACTTTCTGATATTTCCAGGGTTCACGCGAACTCCAGCAACTCCAGCATCAAATGCGTGGAAAACATACAGCGACTGAAAATGGACGTCCGCAACCACAGGAATTGGCGACTTTTCAGCCAGTTCACGCAATGCAGTAGCGTCCTGACCGCCCGGAACTGCAACCCTGATTATCTCGCAGCCAGCTTCGTGCAACTGCTCAATTTGTTCAAGTGTTTGCTGGACTTCATGGGTTCTCGTCGTGCACATACTTTGCACAGTCACCGGGGAATTACCACCAACTGGAACGTTCTTCAACATCAATTTTCTGGTGATTTTACGCACTACTTGGCTCCTGAATGGTCACTATCCATAAAATAAATTGCAACTGCACAACTACATTATACACTACTTGCAAAAAAACTGCATTCCGCAAAGCGGAATTCCGTTAAAGCTCGTGCAAAAACCGCTTAACCCCGAAAGCACCGATGTCCTCTAAACTTATATATTAATTAATACTTAATGATAATTTAATTAAAATACATGCATAAGACTTGACAGCGGGGGTGGGTGGGGCATGTATAACGCGTGATACGTGATAGGTTGTCTTTTATTTAAGGAGATATAAGTTATGAACAAAACAACAACATTCAAGCGCGTTACGTGCGCTGTTTCTGCGACCAGTTTGGCATTGCTTGGCTTGGTGCTCCTAAGGCTAGCGCGAGCTATGCTGCGGATCCAACGACGTATGATGTCGGCAAAGCTGAACTTAGTATAGCAAGGCGATGTTTACGAGAACTATGCCAAGACCGGTTTAGTTACGCACACCAAGGAAATTAAGTCTGATGGTGAAAGTGTACCAGATGGTATGCTATTTGGTAATGAGTATGCTGCTAAAGCTGTTTGCGATTATGACGCGAGCGATACCGGATTTAAAAAGGATACACTCAAGAGTGGCGTATCGGTAGATGTTAAGATGTGTATGATGCTGGTGAATTTTCACCTGCTTCTAAGGTGATCAAGCACTTAACAGGAACTGAGAAAAAGGTTGATAATGTCAACACCTTAAAACTCAAGGAGTCCATTTGGACAGAAGATCAGTACATTGACTTCACTTGCGGTAGTGCACAACGAAGCCTTCGTCTCCTGATGGTGGCAGAGAAGATCAGGAACCACAAATAGCTAGAAAACTGTTGTGGGTGGTAGCATAAGTGGAGGTAGTAAGGTTGCAGGAGCATATTTGCACTTCCACAACGTTCCTGAAATCTCAGAGTTCAAGGACGGGACTTTTACACCTTCATCAAGGTAACTAACTGACGGTTCTAATAAAAAGCCACTTGAAGGTACAGCAACTTTCAAGGTGAAAATTGAGGTGCCTGACAATGTTCCTGAGCCTAACGGTACTTCTCAAAAAGGTAGCTTTGGAGTGTACCTAAAGGGTGTGACACTGGGAAACTTGCGATTGCTGAGAAAACCATCAGTAGTGTTACAGTTGACGAAGCTAGCAAGAAGCGTGTTGAGGTTGTTGCCAAAGTTGGTGATGACTGGAAAATCACAGGACTAGAATCTGGTGTAGCAAAAATCAAGGTTACCACTGATAATGATACTCTTGTTTTATACATACACCGTGATAATTCCTGGTGCTATTCCAACTCCATCAGTTGACTTTGCTAATATGGAACTTTCTACCACTGGTGAGTGCGCAATTCAAAAAGGACATTGAGACGCTACTTGTTCGAAACATCGCGACTGGTATGAAAGATGCAAATGGTAAAGTCCACTTCTTTGGTGATCACAATGTCACTCGCGGACAAGTTGCTGCGTTCTTATTCAGGGTAATGTTAGTTCTAATGATCTGCAAAATAATTTTGTTGACTCAAAGGGACACCAGTTTGAATATGAAATCGCATGGTTGAAGAAAGAAGGTTTTTCGTAGCTGGAATAGACGGTGAGTTTTTCTACCCAGATTCAACCGTTAAGCGCGAGGAACTTGCTAAGCTGATTGTTAAAGTGCTGAATCTTGGTGAACTGGTAAGTATTGCTGACCAGAAGAACTTCAGCGATGTTGATAACAAAACAGTTGTAGGCAAAGCTGTTCGTGAAGCAATTCTTGTTCTGAAAGAGTTGAAGGTTGTAGGCGGAGTTGATGGCAAGTTGTAGCCAGCTACCTCAATCACTCGCAGACAAACTGCGAAGATCATTGCTGAGGCACTAGAAGCACCAGCGAAAGCAACATCATAAGTGCTTGTGCTGCTATAACTTTAGGAAGCATTAAATACTATAGGGAAAACGGGGCATGCGCCCCGTTTTCTTTTTTTATACTGTGTTTCACTTCGTGAAACGCGGCTTAATTGCGCAGGTGCGCACAATCAAGAATTTGCAAAGAACTGCTCTTTGAACTCTTGGTAGTTGCCATTTTGAATACTTTTGCGCATGTTATCAACAAGTTGTAGAATAAATCGCTCGTTGTGAATTGTCGCAAGTGTTGCTCCAAACATTTCCCCAGATTTAATCAAGTGCGCCAGATATGCTTTGGTGTAGTGCGCACAAGTGTAGCAATCGCACCGGTCGTCGATAGGCGTAAAATCTGCTCGATACTTAGCGTTTTTGATGTTGATGCGCTTGCTCGGTGTATAAAGTGCACCATTTCGTGCCTCTCTAGCTGGCGAAACACAATCAAACGTATCAACACCATTTTCAACACCTGAGAACAAATCCGAAACCGCACTAATCCCCAGCAAATGGCGTGGTTTTTCTTCTGCATCCGCACTATTGAGCTCGTCCGCGCACCAGCCAATTATTTCAGCAAGCCGCTCCTTTTCAAGTGCACCACCAATTCCGAAACCGTCGAAGTCAAGTCCATCAACTTGTGCGTGCGCCAAATAGCGAGCAGTTTGTCTACGTAGGTCCTCGAAGTTGGCACCTTGTAGAACTGCGAAAAGTGCCTGATACGGTTTCTTTGCTCGTTTTTTGGTCAACTCTGCGTGCGCCTGTAGACTGCGAATTCCCCATGGATGTGTCCGCACCTCAAGGCTCTCCACCTGATATTGGCGCGAGTGTAGCAACGTCGTCAGTTCATCAAATGCGAACATAATATCTGCACCAATTGCGTGCTGAACTTCCAGTGAAATTTCAGGTGTAAATCGCAAAATACCACCGTCCAAGTGGCTCTTGAAGGTCACACCATCTTGGTCAATAAATGCCAATTGCTCCTTTTTCTTCGGCGCTAGTTTTTCTGCTGTAGAACTTTCCTCAACTGACATGGCGATGACCTTTTTGAAGCCCACACCCAAACTCATAACCTGAAATCCACCAGAATCTGTAAAAGTCGGACCATTCCAGTTCATGAACCGACCAAGTCCACCCGCACTGTCCAGAATGTCCTCGCCCGGACGCAGTCTCAAATGATACGCATTTGCCAATAGTGCTTGCGCACCCAGTGAGTGCATAATCTCGGGCGAAACCCCCTTGATTGTGGCACGTGTTGCAACTGGAATAAATGCAGGTGTCTCGATGCGCCCATGCGGAGTTGTAATCACTCCAGAACGCATCAGTAGAAAGTGCGGATCCCCTTTTCTGCGGATCTTGAAGTCAAATTCTGTCTGTTTTTCAGCTAGATTCAAATTTTACCACTCTTTACTACTCTGCGCATATTTAGTTGCCGCAGTTCCAACAGCCTTACGCACATTCTCGAAGCCGTCCTCTTTGAGCAACTTGACTAAACCACGCTTGAGGTAAGGAACAACCGCAGGACCCTCGAACATCAAAGCACTAACAATTGAAACCAAACTTGCACCTAATTTTATCTTCCTGTATGCGTCTTTTGGAGTAAAAATACCGCCTAGACCAGTAATCACCAGGCGGTCGCCATACTCAAGAAAAGTTTTCGCAACCAGGTAGTCGGACTTATCTTTAGTCGGTGCGCCTGAAAGATTTCCTTTCCACTCCTCAGGAATTTCCAGATTTTCACGATTCTTGCGCAAGTTCGAAATCGTAACTCCTTGAACATCATGTTTAACTACAACTTCGAGTAGTTCGCGAAATTCTTCCCAAGTTTTATCACTAGGCATCTTCAAAGTTACAGGACCAGAGCGCTCAACTGCATCAAGCCGAGTTAGCAATGCGTCTAAACGTGCCGGATCTGTAAACGGTTCGCCCTTGAAAGTGTTCGGACAAGAAATGTTAATCTCGATGTATGCGGTTTTGCCGAACAATTTTTGTAGTGAATGCGCGTAATCCTCAATGCCCTCAGCGTCATCAGCTGCTTTTGCGTCATTTGTCCTTGCGATTGACTGCCCAACCTTGAGCGTTGTTGACGAACTGTGCGCATTAGAAATTGTTTTAGAAACCACATCAACACCGTCATTTGCGAGCCCCACATTCACCATCAAGCTCTTATACTCCGGGAGCCTGTGGAACCAGGGTCTCTCATTTCCTGGGCAGAATCGTGCAGTTGTGGATCCAAATGCGGCATAAGCAAATCCGATGCCCTCAATTGCAGTTGCTGTAACCGCATTTTTATCAAAACCTGCACCTAACCCGAATGGATTGTCAAACTTCAAGCCTTTGAACTTGTCCAGTTTCTGCGCCAGCACTTTCTGGTTGTCGTACTTCATCGAGTAGCGAATGAACCACCTGAACAATGCATGACGAGAGGCGAACTTCGACAGCGTCAACATCTTCTCGTGTATAACATCTGGTAGAATGCGAAAGAGGACCGGCTTAACCAGGCGTACATAAAAAAACAACGCGCATTTTTGTAAAAACCATCTCATAACTTGCTCCTTTTCATTAAATTACTGCTACTACTAGTGAGGACCACCTGGTTCTCCTATTAAGTGAAAATCTCATTATCCACTTGAGTCCGTCATACAGAAAAGTCATCGAATAACAGTCAGTGGTGAATCTGTGGTTGCCATCAACAAGTGCGACCGCGTAAATTCTTGTGTTACTTACCCTAAAAGTTTTCAACCGTTGCAGTTTTGCTGGTGCGGCAACTTTCGCAGGATTGGCTCGTGCGTGCTTGTAATCAATCGACTTCAAGATGATTGCGTAGGCGTAGGCACTAACTCTCCCCTGTATGTGCGTGATCGGCCGTTTGTCATGTAATATTTCATCAACTGCCAAAGTTATTCCAGTGACATACGCAACAGGAGCAGGCAGTGGATTGTGCGTGTACAGTCTATTCTTGAGTCGCCTTGCGGACTTACGTGCACTCGCACCCTCAGTGTGCGCAACATCTCCAACCTTAGACAAGTTACGTTCTACGCCAAGATTAGACTTAGGAACCTCTATTAAATCATCTATAGTTGAGTAATCAAGCGGCCTTTCCGACATGGGTTCATTATAACATACTACTACCCACAACACCTCGACAAAGAAGTTGCAAAAAATCAGTGAGTTGTGACACAATAAAGGTGTACTCTCTTCTCTTCGACCCCGAAAAAAGCGGGGGGGGGGGGCGTTATGGAGAAAAAAAGGAGTATATATGTCCTCTGTGTTTAAGTATTTGCGGTCGCACAAGCTACTGTCAGTCGAGTGTGCGCATAAAAATTGTGGTTGTGCGGCTGAACGTGCGAAACGTTTCAAGGGTGTGCTGGTTGGAGTTGTGTCTCTTGCAGTTGTGGTGGCGGTTTCCATTTGTGTGCCGCGGCCTCGCATATGCTAAAAGTCCTGCTCTTGAGACTGCCGCAGAAAAATTGGCGCAAAGTGATGAGCAGCAGAGCGACGAACCCACAAGTGAAACTGACGAGGCGGATTATATACCTTAAGCACCTGAACGAGTCAAGTGCGACCCCGCACGAAGATCTTGCGAAATCTACTGAAACTCCGCATGAGCCATCTGCTGAGAGCCCGAGCAGTTCAACGCAGCAGCCGAAACTTGCCTCAGCGAGCACAACTCTTGGTGGGGGCGACAACTCTACCACGATAAGTTCCTGCACTACGGTCCTGCAACACCTTACACACCTGATGCTCTCGATGACGGTGACAAACGCAGGCTGTGCTGACCCCAGATGCCAAGAATAAAACAGGCATTGTGTTCTTCAAGGAAAGTATTAGTTTAGCGTCAGATTTCTCCATTAAATTTGCGATGGATGTTAAAACTAACAATCAGAATCCTGATGAAAAGATTGGTGATTCATTGGGTATAATGTTTTGCCAAACTTCAAGTATAGTGACCTGATCAATGCCGGTTCGGTCAATTTCAATGGAAGATTTGGTCCGTGGAATTTTGCGGATAACGAACTTTCGGCTACAATTTTGTTGATGGTGTGGAAAGCGATAGTGAGAAGTCTGCTTTCTTTTGCGCACAATACGGGTGTAGCACGCGAGAGGCTGTCAATGCCGCCTATGGGAGACAACAAAGAAGAGCGCCATGTTGAAGTGGAGATTACTTATTCAGTAGTAGACTAGAAACTTACACTAAAATTTACTTGCACCAAAGACCCCATCTAGACGAGTCAACTGGAACTAAAGAAACGAACATATCTAGTTACATTGGGGCAGCACCGAATAACATGGTTGATTTGGCATTCACCAGTGGAACCAGGGATGGCACGCTGAGCACAAGATTAAATTTGAACAGCTGCAATATACCTCGCCGGTTCCCCAATTTTGCTCATGGAAAGTGGCGTCAAAATGAATGTTGCAAGAACTACTAGTACACCCGGGTATTCAGTTGAGATCAATCGTCCATTTGTTGTTGATTCTACCGTCCATAAATTGTTGACTTTGGTGACCAGTTCACGCACAATCTACCAGAGAATGTTCTCCCCTATAAATTCAAGTCATGCACTACTGCGGATGATTCCGGGTTTTCTCTTGCGTTTAATGAAGAAGGATCCGAAAGAGTCAGCGTTTGTGATCACTTCAGCAGAAGGAAATCATCTGATAACTTGCGAACCTATCGTTAATAAAGACTTCACAGTTAATTTTACAGGTGCAGATGGTCTTAACTTTTCTTCTCGCACTTTTCATATCGTGGGTGGTAGCCAAATACGCGAATACCCTTTTATTTGGTCATATTTTTACAATATTCAAGACCGTGCGGGCGTATTTTAGTAGAGTTTTGTACTGGAGAAAATGCTAGTGTGGATTTTAATTTCGCTGAAGGATATGAGCTGAAGGATATGATATATATGACCTTTTGGATTCAACGATAACTTTTGCAGATTCTGAACCTCATGTTCTAAACTGCACGACCAGTTTTCAACTCTGGGCTGCGGATGTTCCTGGTGTGGGAGCGTGGCATAACGCGCTAATGATGCGCGTTATGCCAGCCACAACAGCGTTGGAAGTGCGGGTAATCCGTATTTAATCAAAAACCTCTGCAGAACTCTACAGTTGCTGATTTGCTTGGGTGGTAATATAATACTGCACAACTGCGTAATTCTTCTGGTGGAATTTGTTCTGGTTTTAGCGTTGATACTGCTCGAGATGTGCAACATTAAGTTAGATCCAACTGCGCAGGTGCGGGCGGGCTAGAGTGTTCGATCTAGCAGCGAAGTATTGGCTACCTGTAAATCTTATCGGGCAAGATTTTTCGAGGCGCATTCACGTTGATGGCAACGGCGTGGTTATCAGGGGCTCAAGATTTATGACCATGTCCAGTCCGGTTATCTTGTCAAGGGCATGGCTGGTGATTATTCGCAGGAGTCGAGTACCGATCCGCTTGCAGGCATTTTGGACAACCTGAATGCTGGAGTTGCTGGACTTTTTTGGTGTCCTGAAATTTGTCGAACTCAAGAATTTAACCATTGATAACCCCATTATGCCAGAACATTTCGTTGATAGTGACGCGAACTTCTACAAGACGACAACGAATGAATATCTAAATGCGAGTCAAGATATTGCGTATTTCAAGGCACAAGATGACACGTAAAAAGCCATTGAGCTCTACGGATCACTTGCTGGATATTCCACTTTCTCAGATGTTTCAGGTGTTACTTGTTAACCGCCCGCAGTTTAAATATGCCAAGAGCAAATGCCCTGACTTTATCATCATGCGGCTCAAAGCTGGTGCATCGGTTGCGGTTGGCGGAATGATTGGATACACTGGTGAACAAACGAACTTGTTTCGTGCAACTGTTGATGGTGGTACTGTCTTTGCTGCAGGTTCTAGGATTACGAGCAGTAATATTTGTGGTGCAACTACTCCTTGTGGTTCACTTTCAGTTGGCGGATTAACTGGTGTTGCATTTCAGTCAGTAATTATGAATTCTGGTGTTAAGTCGACAGCGGTTCGTGTTTTTGCTAATGCTGTTCTCTATGCTGACTATATAATCTTCCCCCTTCTGATACGCTTAGAAACGTTGAGGTTGGTAGATTAGTTGGTCGTATTTCGTTGAAGCAACCCATTTTATTGAGCAATTACGATCGATGTGGGCGGTAATGGTTTTTCTGGGGAAGGCTGTTTGTATAAATTCCTACTCGATGGCTGACATTGATGTTGCTGTTTTCAGAGGTCAAAACGGTAATTTTCTTATAAAGGAACCGTTCAATATTGGTGGAATTGCTGGTGTGATGGATGATAACGTGGTTAATAATTACTTCGGTGGTCATATATCTCTGTATTTGAACAAGACGGTACTACTACTGGTCCAATTAATTACTACTGATACTCTTAAGCTGAACTACGGTCTCGCTGGTGCAATTGCTGGAACTATCATCAACCGGCGCGTAATGAACACTGATCACGGGTATACAATTAAGAACAATTACTACTCCTCGATCTACTCGTCAGATCCGGCAGCTCGAACTGAAAAACTACTTGGAACATACAACTCTGGTGCGGATGCGGGCAGCACATTCCGCTTGCTGCAGATTGGGCAATCGCGCTGAATGGTGATTCTATTGAGAAACAAATGCAGGTGAAGTTAAATCAGAGCCTAGATTATCTCGAGTCCTTCATTAAGTCAACAATCGATGCTGTACACGCAAAGGTCAAGGGCTGAAGAATTGCAGTTGTGGGTGATTGACAGCGCTAAAAATGGCAGGCAGCCGATTCTATCAGGTGATGGATTTAACAACGAGAGTGAATCGTGGGACAACTCCAAGTTCCAGAGTCTTGCTGTCTTCGACCCCAGCGATTCTCGGTATTCTGCGTATACTTCTCCTGAAGCAAATCTGGGCAAGACGGCGCAAACTCCGGTGCTGATTAAAACTGCGGCTGAATTTACGGCGCTGAATCAACTTCCTGATGCAACTTCCGTTCCGGGCAAAAGACTTGCGCAAGTTGGTGAGTTGTTCATTAAACTTGATGCGTCAAACAAGCACCTGAACTTCAGAGCACATGACTTCAGGCCGCTGAAAATTACTGGCACTTCGAAAGATCAGCGGTTGCACATCAATGGTAGTCAAACTAGAATTTCTGGTGTTAAAATCAGGAACTGGATTGCAACTGACAACATCGTGAACTACGCAGAAATCGATCCAAGTTCGTTGCAAGTTACCAAGTGGAAAGTTAACAGTTTGAGTGCTGAATTTTTTGGCGTATTACTTCCTTCATGTTGATGTGAAAGATTTCGTATTCGATTCGCCAAGCGTTGAACTCACTGATTCCAAGCACATCGGGTTCGCAGCTTTTTTACACACACGAGCGCGCCCAAATTCCCTGAGATGCAGTTTTCTGGACATATTGCACTTAATGAAGTTGCTGCGGTTGTGGGTTATGGGTCTGTTTTGTAACCAATGTACATGTGGTTGAACCGAAGGTTGACTTACGACTTGTCAAATGCCACTTCTACAACTTCTGACGCGCAGATTATGGCACAACCAGTTAGCAGCGTCGGTGGAATGTTGGACTTGGTGAAGAGATGCTGTTTGGTGGATGATCTGGAGTGTACAAAGGTTCAGTAACCGCCGGACCTGTTATTTGTGAGGGTGCCTGATTATCATGTAACGGTGTTACTTGGCGCAGTTGTGGGTGCGGGCATGAAGATTGCACTAGGATCAGTTTATGCTGATCAAACCAAAGTCGAGGATATAACTCTCTACAACTACTGCTGCGAGTTACGATGATGATGACTCTTCGCGACATCATTACATCGGTGGAATTGTTGGCTACGATTCTGCTTACTCAGTGGCGGGACTCGCACAAGATGCATAGTATTTTCAACTCATATTCAACTGCGCAGATTATTGAAGATACCGCCGTGAACAACTACTTCGGCGGCTCGATTTCTACAGAGCCAGAAACGGGAGCGGGTGCTAGAATAAATAGCATCTAGTGGTTATTTCGGCGAGGCTCATGTAGAGCACCCCATATCCGTACCCAACTGGGGTCTAGTGCGCCCCTAACTTCAGAATTTGACATAAGCCGTAATTATATTGATGCCGATACCACTACTGAAACAGAAGCATCGCGTTACACAACCTTTAGTGAATACTTCTTCAGATTTTACGACGGTCGTTGCAATGATTTTGGGGGTACGTTACTCAATTCTTCATGGATTACCAGGCGAAGGAGAACCTCCAGAGGGCTGGGATGGTGACGAACTTCCAAGTCCGCATGGAGTACAGCAATAAGGCGCATTTCTTGGCGGACACTTTACGCACGGCGGATCCCAAAAGTCAAGGATTTGAGGCGAAACTGAACGGTTCACTTGCGTACATCGAGAGAGCCATGCATTCGCACGCAGACAAGTAGTGGCGGCTCCGTTCCTGCAGATTCTGCACATGCGATTCCCTGGAAATTCTTGCCCCAGTGGAATGGTGCTGGTCAACCTCAAGTGATTCAGTTCTCCGAATTGTTCGGGCTCTGCTATTAGGACTTTTTTTATGCTGAGCACGCGGATAACTGCAAGTTCCCGTTTAATGGAACTAAGAGTTGAGATCGACCGCAGAAACGAAACGGTGACCTTTCATCGAGGTCTTAATTTTTCAATTCCGTCCGATATTTTAGTCAACGGCAACTCTCAGCAAGCACATCAAGTTCGATGGTGAAACTACAACTGTTACAATTCCTGAATCGTGGTTTGGAACTACTTCTGACAATAAAATCACCTTACAGGAGACATGCCGACACCAGATTACGCACGAATCCACTTGCCATCTGAAGAGTACTTACCTGCAACTTGCACGCCCAGATGGCACCGGCTGTAACTGGTTTGATTGGGGCGAGTGCCACAACTGGTTCCATTACTGAACTGATTGATTCAGTAGAATACCAATACCGCGCAGTTGGTACAACTGAATGGACTACTGTTGCAAAAAGTACTGAAATAACTAATCTGCAACTTGGCGAATACGAGGTGCGGCTCGCAGCAACAGACACCGCATTTGCATCAAGACCAGCTAGAGTAAATGTTGATTGATGTGTGGAAAAATGAGCAGGGTTCTATTACTATTACTGTTCCCACCGTGAACGAGCCGAACAAACTGTTTGTTACAATATCTGGCGGTTCTGGAAGTGGCGCGTTTTCAGTGGAAATCAGCACAACAGATGTATGCGAACTTGGCGATAATTCTACTTCACCTTTTGAGTATTTTACTCTCAATCTGAAATCTGCTGGTTCGTGTGTATTCAGAGCGAGAAAAGCTGGTGATGCTGGTTTCTATCCTGCGTATTCAGCGGAGCAGTCGGTGCAGGATTTATCAGGTCACCTTTGATTCCAACCATGCTGAACCAATTCTAGCAGTTTATGCGGCATCTGGTGTTTCAATAACACTTCCTACTTACTCCAACTCTACTTGGTTACACTTTCCGCGGTTACTGTCGAATTACTGATGGTGCGAAGTGCGTGCGCGGCGGATCCAACTAGTGCAGGAGCAAATCTTCAAATAGACTCAGCCAGTGTAGCGCTTGTACTTTCCTGGAGAGCGAAGGCCCCAGCGAAGCCAACAGTTCAGTATATCAACCAGACAACGATTGAAGTCAGTGGTGTTGCTGCGCTGAAGGATCAGGAGACAGAATACTGCTTGCTCACGGATTCTCAAGGGCAACAAACTGGGCTGAGTGAGATTGTGCTGGTACCTCGCAAAACAGCCCTCGTTTTGAGCAACTTGATCCAACAAAGTCATATAACAAGTCATATAAAGTGCAGGCGCGCTATGTGTGCTGAAACCGTAGATTTTGTTGCTTATGATTGGAGTACGGTGTCTCCAGTAACTCCGGTGACTGATGCTGATGCGCACAACAAACACAGTATTCCTGAGTGTGAAGAGATCAAGACTGAGATCAAGATGGAATATCCAAATGATAAATCATTCAAGAAAGTGCCGAATCTGAAAGTTGACGGACAAGATTCAGCGATTGCCACATTTGTGGAGCACCATCCGGGCGAAAACGGGCTTGGTCACTACCAAGTTGTGGTGCATTTCAAGGGTAAAAAGTTTGCATTAGGCAATATGGCGTGGTTCTACATGTATTCTAAACCAACTTATATTGGGGTGCGGCAACCATTGACGGTGGTAACAGTCAGATTTACCGTTGATGTTCTAAATGGGGAGTTTTCTGGCGTGCACACACTGGCTGCCTTTGCCGCTGATGGGGAACTTACTGGGCTACGGCACTGTGGAAGTTGTTGGAGGACCTGCACCCGCACCGCAACCGTCGACAACTTGTCCTGAAGGTGAACACCTGAAGATGGCAGGTGCGTGCCTGATGCTGCGCCTGATGTTGTGCCCTCGCCGACTTCAACTCCAGTTCCAACTCCAGTTGAGCCGCTTGCAGAATTCATGCTGTTGATCCTTCTACTAGTTGTCGCATGTGCTACTACTGCTAAAATGCGTGACCGAAAGCTGTCTAGAAAGTGCAACAACTAGAGACGATGTACAACTATTGAAGACTTGTGTAGCGCTTGCGTAGAAAACTTACTGTGTGGAAAAACTTGTTTGGTGGTGGTTGCCATTCTTCCGAACGGCTCAAACCTATTTTAGCACGAAACAAGAATAAATGCGAAGCGATCTTGGCGTGTTACGTCCTAATCGGCAAAAAGGCGGCGGCGGTTTTGCTCCCGACCCAAAACCGCCTTAAAAACGAAACATACTGGCGGCATAGTCGTCTAAATTACAGAGAGAAAAGGTGGGAGAGATTGGAACGGAGTGAAAAAAATGTGAATAAACCCATAAGCATTTTTTCAAAAATATGCCATAATGGAACTATGGCAAAAGAGAGTAAATCATCAAGAAACAAGACAGTTGACTTCTCGCTTGAAGAAGGCAAGGATTTTTTGCCCATTGCTCTTGATGGAAAAGATTTGTCGCTTGGTAAAATTATGAATAAAACTATTAACGGTGATACTTTTGAAATTATGGCAAAAATGCCAAAGAAATTCGTTGATTTGCTTATTGTTGATCCGCCATATAATAATCTTTTAATAGATTACAACGGCGGGAAATTCAAAAAAATGAAAAAAATGATTACGCTGAATATACTGAAAATGGTTAAAACTCGTTATGCCACTTTTGAAAGATGAAGCAAGTATTTATATTTGTTGCGACTGGAAAATAAGTGTCATAATTGGGAATATTTTGCCAAAATATCTCAATGTTCGTAATCATATCACTTAAAGGGCGTGGAGCAAAAAAAATTGGAAAAATTTAATGGAAGATATTTGGTTTGCCACAAATAATGGTCGTCGGATTTTTAATTTATATGATGTAAAAGTCCGCAAAAAGTTATTGCGCCATATAAACAAGATGGCAAGCCAAAATATTGGCAAGAAACTGAAAACGGTAATTTTCGTGATACTTGCCCATCAAATTTCTGGGACGATATCTCAATTCCTTACTGGTCAATGCCAGAAAATACAGCACACCCGACTCAAAAACCCGAAAAACTTATCGCTAAACTCATTTTAGCAAGTTCAAACAAAGGCGATGTAGTTTGATCCATTTTTAGGCAATGGCACAACTTCCGTAACGGCGAAAAAATTAGGGCGAAAATATGTCGGCATTGAATTAGATAAAACATACTGCGCTTGAGCAGAAAAACGCCTTGAAGATGCGTCGAAGACGACCTTGAAATTCAAGGTTATACTGACGGTGTGCTTTGGGAACGCGATACTCTTGGAGAGCAAAAGAAAATCAAGAGTAATTTATCAGAAAAATTTTTAACAAAGGAAAACTATGGACAAGCAGGTTTGCTCGCTAATTAAATACATTGAAGATTTAGACGGCAAAGCCGATGATAAAGCCAAACTTTCAAAATTAGTTCAAAATGAGTTCGCTTTAACAAAAGATAGGTCGGTTTTCTACAACGACATTTTCGCGATTCGGTTTAATTCATCAAAATCAACAAGTTTTCAAACACAGTCATTTCGCTTTCAAATTTTCAAAAATATGATGATTTGCCATTTATCGTTTGTCTAAATACTCCAAAGAAAGATTATTTATTCTTGGCAAATACGCGACTTTCATAACAAAAAAAGCCACTCATCGCAAAAGAATTACGAGAAGACAATATTAGGGGCAGTATAAACCAGTTCTGATATTAGCAAGAAGTTTAATAAAATTAAGAACTGCCCGAAAATTTTTGCGGAATTATTGGCTATACGCTCCGAAATCGGCTTTGGCGGAAACCTTGTCCGATTAGTTAAAGCAACAAACAATATCTCACCAAACGGAAGTAAATTTGAAGTATCAGAAAATGATAAAATCTCAATTTTATCTGCTCCTGAACGAGCCAAAAACTTTATCATCTCTGACGAATATAAGATTTTGAAAAAAGAATTAGACGAAACAACCAAAAATATGAAAGCGAAATTATTTTGGCAAGTTTAATTGATAATGTCAATATTCGCGGACGGGCTATTGAATATATTATCGCTGGCGAAGATGATAAATTGCGTGGTGAATTATTAGAAACATTACAAAACGGCACAGAACGGATTCCGAGTTTTAGAACAAAGAACACACTTGGCGATTTTATGAAAATTTTTGATAAATACAACATAGCAACAGACATAAAAACAAAAGTGATGATTTTAACTCTGCACCGAAAGCATATAATCTTGATAAAATTCTAGAATTCTTTTCTTATCAAAGGAAAACTCCGTTTTCTTATTTTACTTTGTTGGTATAATGCCAAAACAAATTATCGGGCAAGTTTTAATTTCAATGTTCCAAGACGATTTACGTGACACAACACACCTTTTGGCGGCTCATTGGGCTGGTCGCAATTCTCGTGGAGTGGCTCAATTTAGCGGTCAAGTTTTAGATAATTTAAGTAACAATTCAAATAACAACATTGACATTAAAGAGCCAAGAATTTCTTAATCATTTAATAGGTTTATAAATATGAGTAATGAAATACGTTTAACATCAGAAGCCACGCAAGACACCTACAAAAATTCAGTCGGTTCGCAAATTTCTGTTATCAAAATCAAAAATAATATTCTGATGACCGTCAAAGAAATGGTAAAATTATATGGGATAGGAAGACCGACTATAACCCGCCATTTACTCAAACTTTTTATGGCGAAAAAGTTGAACAAAAAGGCAGTTAGTTCCGTTTTGAGCCACCAAGCCGAAGACGGCAAACTTTACGAAACTCGTTATTATAACACCGAAGCGATTGTTACTGTCGATCAAAGTTTGAAGAAAATTGAAGAGATAATTTCCAAAAGTGGCTTACTAACAAATAGATTTATCCCTTATATTATATGGTATAATAACTAGATATGACGGAGCTAAAAATTGACCTATTAAGTTTTACAGAAAGATTTGCTGACGGCAGCAGAGAGTTTATTCTTTTCAAGAAAACTAACTTTATTTTCGGCAAAAACGGAACTGGAAAAACCACTATTGCAAATGCAATTGGATCGCAATGTTCAGTAAATTTCAATGTTTGTGTTTTCAAAGATTTTAATGGAGTGGTTGAAGACAATGAGAGGTTAAATACTGTCGCTCTGGGAACTGAAAATGCCGAAATCTAGATAAAAATTGAAGCAGTTGATAAAGAAATTGTTGAAATCAAAAAAGAAATTGATGAGCCGACCGACAAAAGTGAAATCTTTTTACGAAAGATAAAAAAGCAAGAGAATTATTTGACAAGCAAGATAAAAAAATTAGAGATTTCTTCACTAATTCTGCACGAGCGGTCGGCAACAATGCTCGCAATTATCAAGCAAACAACTTCAAAAATGAAATACCAAATGCAAAACTACTTTCTGATGACGAGATCAAGAAGCACAAAGAAACAATTAAATTAGAGAAAAAGAAAAACTGTTGAAATGATCAGTTTTCCAGACATTGATTTATTGGCATATTTCAATTCTGTAAATGAAATTTTT
>AXYY01000078.1 GCA_000485475.1 Candidatus Ancillula trichonymphae ImTpAt | reverse complement strand
GCGCCTTTTCCTGAAGATAATGGTCAACCAGTGGTCCAACATTTTCTAAAAGTCCGTCACTGAGCTGCGAGTAGTACGATACAATTTGACGCGCACGAACCGCAGCAAGTGCAGCAAGTGCAAACTTTGAACCGACACCTTTTGATTCATCCGAATCTGTCTTTTCTTCGCTTTCCCTTACCTTCGCAAGCAACTCATCAATGGGCGGATACGTAATTCCAAATGAATTAACAACGTTCGACATGCACTTTTCCTTTCAATACTACACATTACACCTGATTATTAACTTATCATCTTCAACGCACACACCTTTAACCGTGTACGGCATCTAATTTCACCGATACACTATACCACAAAAAGAACGAACCTGTCAAGTCAATTAAAGTAAAAATATTTTGATTTGTTAACATCTGGTGCAATTTGGAGGGTATTTGACAACGCTAACAAAGTGTGTTATAATTCGATGTAGTAAGTTTTCAACATTAGTTAGGAAAGGAAGATTATGGCAAAAATTATTGCGTATAATGAGGATGCCCGTCGCAAGATTGAGGCAGGTTTAGATAAGTTAGCCGATACAGTTAAAGTCACACTTGGACCAAAAGGTAGAAATGTTGTACTTGATAAAAAATGGGGTGCTCCCACAATAACGAATGATGGTGTATCTATTGCTAAGGAAATAGACCTTGAGGATCCGTTCGAACGAATTGGTGCTGAATTGGTAAAAGAAGTTGCAAAGAAGACTGATGATGTCGCTGGTGACGGAACTACCACTGCAACTGTTTTAGCGCAGAGTCTGGTGCATGAAGGACTTCGAAATGTCTCCGCTGGAGCGAATCCAATTGCACTTCGCCGCGGTATTGAAAAGGCAGTTGACGCATTAACAAAAGAGTTACTAAGCAACGCGAAAGAAGTTGAAACTACTGAAGAAATCGCTGCGACCGCAGGTATTTCAGCTGGAGATCTCGAAATTGGCAAGATTATTGCAGCTGCACTTGAGAGAGTCGGTAAAGAGGGTGTTGTAACAGTTGAGGAGAGTAACACCTTTGGAACTGAACTTGATTTTACTGAGGGCATGAGATTCGACAAGGGTTACCTGGCACGCTACTTCGTAACTGATGAAGATCGCCAAGAGGCAGTTTTGGAGAATCCCTACATTTTGCTAGTTGAGGGTAAGGTTTCAACAGTTAAGGACTTGGTTCCGTTGCTTGATGAGGTCATTAAGCAGTCTCGTTCGTTGCTAATTATTGCAGAAGACGTTGAATCTGAACCGTTGGCGACACTAGTTCTTAACAAAATCCGCGGCGTTTTCAAATCTGTTGCAGTAAAAGCTCCAGGCTTCGGGGACAGGAGAAAAGCAATGTTGCAAGATATTGCGGTTTTGACTGGTGCGACTGTTATTTCTGATGAAATTGGTCTGAAACTGGAAACAACCACGCTTGAGCAACTAGGTAGTGCGCATAAAGTCATCGTGACTAAAGATGAAACTACCATCGTTGAAGGTGCTGGACAATCCAGTGCGCTAGATGCTAGAGTTGCGCAGATCCGCCGCGAAATTGAGAACACAGATTCTGACTACGACCGCGAGAAGTTGCAGGAACGGCTAGCTAAACTCAGCGGTGGAGTTGCTGTTATCCGCGCGGGTGCTGCAACTGAAGTCGAACTCAAAGAGCGCAAGCACCGCATTGAAGACGCAATCCGCAACGCTAAAGCAGCTGTTGAAGAGGGCATTGTTTCTGGAGGCGGTGTGGCTTTAATACAGGCTGCAGTAAAAGTTCAGACAGGTAAGAATTCTCTAGTCAAAGAGCTCAAGAGTGACGAAGCAGTTGGTGCACAAATAGTGTTCAAAGCAGTTGAAGCGCCCCTCAAGCAGATTGCCTTTAATGCTGGACTAGAGGGTGGAGTAGTTGTTAATAAAGTGCGTGAGTTGCCTTTTGGACACGGTTTGAATGCAGAAACTGAAAAGTATGAGGACTTGTTGGCTGCTGGAGTTAACGATCCTGTGAAAGTTACCAGATCTGCACTTCAAAATGCGGCATCAATTGCGGCACTTTTCTTAACAACGGAGGCAGTTGTTGCAGATAAACCTGAACCACCTGCTGCTCCGGCAGTTCCCGGTGCTGATGAAATGGGTTACTAGTAGAAAAATTCTTGTAGATGCTAGATATTAAGTTTGTCCTTGAGAATGCGGATGCTGTTAAGGCATCTGAGGTTGCTCGCGGTAATGACCCTGAAGTGGTTGATGAACTGCTGAAGTTGTATAATGCGCGTAATCGAACTCGTGGACAATTTGATGAAATTAGGGCGAAGCAGCAGTTGCTGGGTAAATCGGTGGCTGCTGCAAGAGCCCAGGATGAGAAGAGTAAAACACTACAAGAACTTAAACTACTAGCTCAAAAGGTGGACGCTGCTAAACTTGCGGCAGTTGATGCGCAAAATGAATACGATGCCTGTGCCCAGAAGTTGCAAAATGTTGTGGTTGGTGCGCCCAGCGGCGGTGAAGATGACTATGTTGTGCTCAAAGAAGTTGGACAGTGCGCAACCGAGCAATCGCTGGGGTTTTCGCCAAAACATCACTCTGAATTGGGCGAACAGTTGGGAATTATAGACACGGATCGCGGCTCGAAAGTTTCCGGTTCGCGTTTTTACTTCTTGAAGAGATTGGGCGCTCGATTGGACTTGGCGCTGATCAATATGGGATTAGATTTGGCACTCAGTAACGGTTTCGCTCCGATGGTGACGCCGACGCTTGTGCGTCCTGAAGTTATGCGAGGAACCGGTTTTTTGGGACTACATGACGCAGAAGTCTACAGGCTTAGTGAAGCTGATGACTTGTATTTGGTCGGGACTTCTGAAGTCGCACTTGCTGGTTATTACAGCGATGAGATTGTCGAGTTTCTTGATGGTAAACCGATCAAGTTCGCCGGTTTTTCTGCGTGTTATAGGCGTGAGGCGGGCGCAGCGGGGAAAGATGCGCGCGGCATCATCCGAGTGCACCAATTTCATAAGCTGGAGATGTTCGTTTACTGCAAGCAAGAGCACGCCGAGCAAGAGCACACAAAGTTGCTGGAAATGGAGGAGCAGATGATTTCTGCACTTGAATTGCCATACCGCGTGATTGATGTTGCTGCTGGCGATTTGGGCTCTAGTGCCGCACGGAAGTTCGACTGCGAGGTGTGGTTACCATCAGAGAATCGTTACTTGGAGTTGACTTCAACATCGAACTGTACGACCTTCCAGGCGAGGCGTTTGAGAATTCGCGAACGGTTTCAGGGTGAAAATGCGCAGAGTTCTACGCGTTCAGTTGCCACGCTCAATGGGACACTTGCAACAACTCGTTGGATAGTCGCCATTTTAGAAAATCATCAGCAAGAAGACGGAAGTGTACGCATTCCTGAGGCATTGCGACCGTATTTGGGGGGCGTGGAAGTTATTACACCAGACTCGAAGGGTGCGTAGATGGGGTTAAGTATTGGAATAGTTGGACTTCCAAATGTGGGTAAGTCGACCCTGTTTAGCGCGTTGACTCGTAACAGTGTTTTGGCTGCCAACTACCCTTTTGCGACAATTGAGCCCAATGTTGGTGTTGTTTCACTTCCAGATCCACGTTTAGAGCGGCTGGTCGAAATCTACGGTTCGAACAAAATAGTACCAGCGACGGTTACTTTTGTTGACATTGCGGGAATTGTTTCGGGGGCCTCAAAGGGTGAGGGGTTGGGCAACAAATTTCTGGCCAATATTCGTGAAACTGATGCAATATGTCAAGTTACTCGCGCGTTCACGAACGATGATATTTTGCATGTGAACGCGAAGGTTGATCCAGCCTCAGACATTGAAACTATCAGCACCGAACTTATTCTTGCTGATTTGGAAACTGTTGAAAATGCGGTGGTTCGCTTGGAGAAGGAGTCTAAAGCTGGTAGTAAAACTGCTGCAGATGCAAAAGAAAAACTACAAGCGGCACTTCGGGCGCGAGATATTTTGTCTAGTGGAAAAACCATCTTCGAGGTGACGCACTCTGAAGCGGATTCGGGCAACGAAGATGACGCAGATTTCTTGAAGAATTTGAGCCAGTTGCATTTGCTTACCGCCAAGCCATTCATCTACGTGTTCAATGTTGACGATGAAGTTTTGGCAGATGAGCAGCGTATGCAGGACCTGGAAAAACTGGTGGAACCTGCGCCTGTGGTTTTCTTGAACGCGCAGTTTGAGGCTGAATTAGCTGAACTGGACATTGCGGACGCCAAGGAAATGCTTAAAGCGGAAGGTATTGAGGAAAGTGGACTAGAAAAACTTACCAAGATCGGTTTTGAAACGCTTGGACTTCAGACATACTTGACTGCGGGCGAAAAGGAGGTGCGTGCATGGACAATTCGCAAAGGGGACACCGCACCAAGAGCTGCCGGGGTCATACACACGGACTTTGAACGAGGGTTCATTAAGGCGCAAGTTGTCAGTTTCGACGACCTGAATGAGGCTTGTTCACTTGCAGGAGTCTCTGCACAGGGGAAATTGCGGCTTGAGGGTAAGGACTACATTATGCAAGATGGTGATGTTGTGGAGTTCAAGTTCAATGTCTAGTGTTAAGAGCACTAGAGTTATGCTCATGTGGTGAAATGGTAGACACGCTAGCTTCAGGTGCTAGTGCCCCCCTGGGGCGTGCTGGTTCAAGTCCGGTCATGAGCACGCACAGCAGTGGTGTTCACCGTGTTCTGCTCGTGCGGGTGGAGACTGGTCTCACACACAGTTCGACGGTGTTCGTCTTGCTTGCGCAGGAGTTTGCGCAGCGCACACTGTGGTGTTTTGCTGCGCAAAACGCAAAACCGCCTGCGCCTCTAACACAGTCCAACCAAGACCAACCGCGTTTTGCGCAGCAAAACACCACTTCCACGCAC
>AXYY01000077.1 GCA_000485475.1 Candidatus Ancillula trichonymphae ImTpAt | reverse complement strand
GTTCGTGGATTTTACCTGCGAACTCAACACAAAATATTAGTTCTTAATTAGTTGTGTGTTGGTTGGTGCGAAGCTGAATCGCTTTTGCGCGTAGTAGGTCTGTACATGAAGATAGGAGAAAGAATGACTAATCTGATATGGTTGGCGCCAGTTGCTGGTGTAATTGGTATTGTATTTGCGGGGATTATTGCTGCGAGTGTGTTGAAGTCCGATAAGGGCGACGAGAAAATGCAGCAAATAGCTGGGGCAATTCAGGAAGGTGCCATGGCGTACTTGAACAAGCAGTACACGATAATTGCAGTTGTTGCCATTGTTCTTGCTGTGCCGATTGCACTCAAGATCGGCGTTAACATCGCGATTGGTTTTCTACTGGGTGCCATATTCTCCGGACTTGCAGGGTACATCGGCATGAATGTCTCAGTTCGTGCGAATGTTCGCACTGCGGCCGCAGCTAAGAAGAGCCTCAAGAATGCTTTAACTGTTGCATTCAGGGGAGGTTCTGTGACGGGTCTTGCAGTTGTTGGACTTTCCATGCTTGGAGTTTCACTAGTCTACATAATCTTCAGAGATGTTTCGCAGGTTGTTGGTTTCGGCTTTGGTGCGTCACTAATCTCACTGTTTGCGCGCGTCGGTGGCGGCATCTTCACAAAGGCTGCTGATGTTGGTGCGGATATTGTTGGCAAAGTTGAAGCTGGTATTCCTGAAGATGATCCTCGTAATCCTGCAACAATTGCTGACAACGTGGGGGACAACGTGGGGGACTGCGCAGGTATGGGCGCGGACCTGTTCGAGACGTATGCGGTAACTTTAATCGCCTCCATGCTCATCGGTGCAGGAATTGCGTTAAAGTGGATTACTTATCCGCTGCTTTTGGGTTCTGCTGCGATAATCGCCTCTATTGTTGCAGTTTTCGCCGTTCGACTGGGTAAAAAAAGCAACATCATGGCGGTTCTATACAAGGGCGTTGGTGCGGCCGCATTGATCTGCGCAGTTGCATTCTTCTTCATCACGAAAGCAGTTCTTGGTGATTTGCGCTTCTACTGGGTTTCGCTAATTGGTGTTGCTATAACTGTTTTGATGGTAGTCGTTACTGAATACTACACAGGAACAAAATACCGTCCAGTGAAGGAGATTTCTGCTGCTTCAGAAACTGGGGCTGGAACCAATGTAATCTCTGGTCTGTCATTTGGCTTTGAGTCTACTATTTTACCAGTTGTGATCATTGTTGCTGGAATTCTTGGTGCGTTCGCTTTAGGTGGTGGAACAATCGTCAATCCTCAAGGTGGGCTTTATGCAATTGCAATTGCCGCAGTCTCCATGCTTTCAACAACTGGAATGATCGTTGCTCTTGACTCGTATGGCCCCATCACTGACAACGCTGGTGGAATTGCTGAAATGAGTGGACAAGATGAGTCAGTGCGTTCAGTTACTGACCAACTAGATGCAGTCGGAAATACCACTAAAGCGGTTACAAAAGGCTATGCGATTGGTTCTGCTGCACTCGGTGCTCTTGCACTTTTTTCCGAATTTCATGACAAGATTATTACAGCAGATGCAAAAGCGAACTTCTCAATTGACAATCCGCTGATTTTGGTTGGTCTACTGATCGGTGGAGTGTTGCCTTTTGCATTTACATCAGTAACAATGCGTGCAGTTTCTAAAGCTGCTTCTGCGGTTGTAGTTGAGGTGCGCCGGCAGTTTAAGGAGATTCCTGGAATTTTGGAAGGCAAGAATAAACCGCAGTATGGAAAGTGCGTGTCAATCGTTACTTCTTCCGCACTTGAGCAGATGATTGTGCCGGGCCTGATGGCAGTTGTTGTTCCAGTCCTCGTGGGGCTAGTCTTTGGGTCTGTTGCACTTGCGGGCACCTTGATTGGCATAATCGTTGTGGGACTGATGCTTGCGATGACTCTGAATAATGCAGGTGGTGCATGGGACAACGCGAAGAAAGCGATCGAGACTGATGGTTTATACGGTGGAAAAGGTTCTGAGGCTCATAAGGCAGCAGTTGTTGGTGACACAGTTGGTGATCCGACAAAAGATACTTCAGGTCCTGGTCTAAATGCCCTGATCAAGGTTGTCAACATGATTGCCATTTTGACTATAACTTTGTATGCGACTGGTGGCATTTTCCACTTTTAGTTAGGTAAATACTATAAAATATCAGGTTCTATGTGATACACGTGAAATCACGCAGTTGCTCATGCCATTGCGTTAAGGTATGTAAGGTATATTGTATGAATCTAAGATGGTCTAGATTTGCGCCTGCCTACCATTTCTTCATTGTTGTAATTTCCATTATAATTATTGTAGAAGTGTGCGGCAGACATTCTAGTGATACTAGTAGTGGTTATATAGGGTTACTGATTATACTTATTCGCTAAATGGAAAAGTTCTAACAAAGGAGAACTTAGCAGTTCGCTTTTGGATTCTCCGGTTGCTGTGAGTTCACCAGTGTGTTCAAATGAGTACTCGCGTGGGCAGGTGCCAGTTCGGGTCATGCAGACAACCAGACAAGTATAAGCGGACAAGTTGGTAATCGGCTTCAAATGTATATTACTACGCGCATCTTGGATCTAATAAGTTGCCGGAGTTGACACAAACTTACTGGTTTGTTGTCACGCATTCACAGCTAGATTGACCAGATTCGTCAGGGTGAACAACGAACTACCAGAAGAAAGTGCAAGTGCTGAAGATTTGGACACCAGACGCAAAAGAACGGTGGTTGACAAGTTTGGTGCCGCATTAAATGGTGTAACTGTTGAGTTCGGTTGCGATGAGTATGAAAATTCAGGACCGGGTGAACGCATTCTGCAGTATAACACAGGATTTGAACTTGCTCCGGAAAGTGCGGTAGTTGAATATGAGAATGTTGGTAATTACTACTATTTTGTTGGAGGAAGTAGTAAAATAAATGTTGCTCCACTTTCTGCTCGTATCACAATAAGCCAGATTAAGGCAAGTAAACAAGATAAAAACAGGTCTAAAAGTTTGCCCAAAATGGTGTTCTCGAATAATCTGCTGTCTGGATTTTACTCTGAGCAAGTTGATGCATTTGACTTCAAACTTGAGTTGGTCGCTAATAAGCACTTGTCTGATCCTTCACTTGAAATAACTGATGAAACTTCCAGTAAAGCCAATGCTGGTAAAGTAGTTGATCTTGTGCTTAACAATGACAACTTGGTCTGTTCAAATCAACTTTGCACAATAAACTACACACCTTATATTCATGAGCAACCCAGTGCAAAACACGCAGAAAACAACGTGGGTACTTTGCGGAAGCCGTTGTTGGTTGACATGGATTTGAGCGTCGTTGATAGGGAAACTGCTGAGCAACTTTACGATGCTGGTGATTTTGAGATTAAAAAGTGCTAACTGATCTCAATTTGAATTTTAGTCCACAGAAGTTTTCAGAAGTTGCGGATAAGTGCGATGAAATCTACTTGGATTTTAAGGCAGATGAAGCAGATAAGTTGTTGAAAATTCGAAATCTACCGGTTGATGACGTCTACACATATTATATACATCATGCGCAATAGGAAACGTGTGGAAAATTACGAGGACAACTCGAATTCCTACTACTTGATAACTCTTCATGCGGGTTTTGCTAGTGCGACGGTTGATCCGCATATTTACTACTACGATTTCACTGCTACAGGAAACTTCAACGTTGTGAAAAGTGGAGTGCTCGCGAAGAACGGCCCTGTTGACGAGGTGGAAGCAGGTGACAGCTTTTTGTATAATGCACTTTCTTGCAGAATTACCATGAACACCGCGCTCGTTCGCCGTCCCCTGAGTATGCGCATAAATACTGGAGTTGATTGTGTAGCAACTGCAAACAATTCAGGTTGTAGTCAGGAGCAGATGTACGTAACTGTCTGGAAATCGGATCCTAGTGGAAGTTTGGCGAACTACAAGTTTGGCACGCGCGCAGGTATTCGTTTTGAACTAGGATCAACTTCATCTGGACAGAATTTGTGTTACAACAACCCTGGCGAGAAGAATGGTGAATCAGTTGTTAACGATTTCGCGTCTAGTCTTTGCAAAACTCAGGAGATTGATGTTGACAAAAAGATGCATGCTGCTCAATTTAATGAACTTCCAGTTGGCTGGTATGTTGTTCAGTGGAATAAGCGGCTCTATTTTGTGCATTTGTCGAACAACTTTGGGCGCATAATCAGTGGGAAGTTCGATGGCAAAAGGTAGGTACATCTGGCAGTGCGCGCAGAAATCAGCACAGGATTTTAAACTTGACGAGTCGTGCGGAATTCCATCTAGCAATTCTTATGATGGAGTTGTCGAATTCTCACTGAACTTTTGAATTCTTGTGCTCAAATATGCGGTGGTAGAAAAAGAAGTTCGAAATCATGCCAAGTGCGATTCCAAGGCACTTCGCTATGTTATCTAGTAGAATTTTATTCTGCGCGAGCAATCCGAGGGCATTCGATGTATGAACTACTAGTGCGATAACAGCAGTTTGCAAAATCCACGCGTTGAAAAAACTGATCAGTATATAACACCAGAATGTCTCTTTGTGCGATTTATTCGACGAGAATGTGAAGCAGCGGTTCAAGATGTAACTAACTAGTACAACTATGCTCGCAGATAATATTTGCGCAGTAATGATCGTCTGTAGTCCGAATGCAGAAGTCTTGAAAACATGCGCAAAAAGATTGAACAACAAGAAGTCTAGAACTGTATTGATTCCGCCAACAACTGCGAACTTTGCTGCTTTTTGTATCACAACTTCACCTGAAATGGGTCAGTTGCAATTGAGCCAGCTGAAAATTACTCTCGTAGTTTAACACCAGGTGAAGCCAAATATCTGCGGCAACTCCTCGCGCGCGAATGCTCTCAGCTGAAAACTCTGAACTTAGACAAGTTGTGTTTCTACTGTCATCGACCATCTTCATCGCCATTGCGATGACCTTTTGTGCACCATTGTAGAGCGACCACTCGCACGAATCATTCTGTCCGATTTCCACACTTGGCAGTGCAGCTGCTGCATAAACTGATGTGCCATTAAACCCTCTGTTAGTGATTGTTATACTAGTCGTTGACTTAGACAAGTGTGTGCCATCCATCACCAGCATTTTCATATCCAGCATCTCTCTTGTCCAGTTATTGTCAGCACCTGATTCTGCAGGACTTGCACTTTTCTGGTTGCTGACTGCGCCCACGCCTGCACTGCTTCCACTACCTGATATTTGGCTTGACTTTTCGCAACCAGCAACAACAATGTTCATGCATAACGCAACCATAACGGCCAAACTACTGCAGTATTTTTTCCTCCTCATATGTGTATTATACAGATTTTACATAAATTTGTCAACTACACGCACAGAACTACTTTGAGAACTTGACAACGCACGTGCGGCCGTAACATCAACAGTCATGTTGTGGTATAACAACTACGTTGAATGGGTATGGAGACTTGTGGTTATGGCAAAAACGGGAATACGCGAATACAACGAACATCCTAAAAATCCGTATTCACCTGAAAACGTAAGGCGCATGTGGGCAAATCATAAACCCTGGACACTTCAAGAAACAAATAACATGTTGTACCAGCAAAAATAATGGGAAGAACGACACCAGAATAAACAATAAACTAAGTCTAGTATAATGGCTGTATGGCAAGAAGTGATAAACTTGTAGTCTTGTTGAACTCTAGTTTGTCGCTCTTCGCAAAATGTGTTGTATTTGCGCTGATGTCCTTTTTGGTTGCTGTAGTCAACGTGAATAATGCACATGCAAGCGAAACTACTAATATTGAGTAAGTGCAATGTTTTGCTATTGCTTGTTTTATTTTCTACTCACTGCCTATTTGCCCAGCACATCATCAGGGGTAATTGAGCCCTTGAAGCTGAAGTCTATGCCATCTTTGATGACCTCTTTTTACAAGTGCGATTGTTGCAGGTGTTTTAGCCTTGAGTTTAAGTGATATGATGGTGTTGTCTCGCAGTTGTAGCAAGTCCTTAATCAGGTCATCTAGGGTGTCCAGACCATTGGACCTCAAGTGTGGTGTTCGTGTTCAACTTCTTCAGGTCTTGAAGTGCTTGGAGGTTATTGTCGGTTAGTTCATTAGTCAGTCTCCTTTTTTTCTTCCACATCTGCGACGTTTCAGTTAGTTTGACTTCTTTCATGGCGTGCCACTTCAAATCCGAAACTCCTTGTGTACCTTGGTTAGTTCATTAGTCAGTCTCCTTTTTTTCTTCCACATCTGCGACG
>AXYY01000076.1 GCA_000485475.1 Candidatus Ancillula trichonymphae ImTpAt | reverse complement strand
TTTGTTGATGACTTTTCGCTTTTGCTTAAAAATGCACAAACTAGTGTAACTGAAACATTACTTGGACTTCTAATTAGCATTGTGCTCGCATATTCAACAGTAATAATTATGGACAAGTTTTCGTTCTTTGAGCACGCATTGCTTCCAGTGGTTACATTTACGCAGACTATTCCTACTATCGCGATTGCACCACTGCTTGTGTTATGGATGGGCTTCGGAATTGCACCTAAAGTTACACTAATTGTTGTGACTTGCTACTTCCCGCTAACTCTTGGGTTGCTTAGTAGTTTTAAGTCAGTTGGAAAAGAATATAAACTACTGGCTGATTCGTTGCAGTTGTCCCCTTTGAAAGTACTGTTTTCAATTAAAATGCGCGGAACACTTAAGGAGTTCTTCGTTGGGCTGAAAATTGCCATTTCCTACGCTGTAGTTGGTGCAGTTATTGCGGAATGGCTCGGCGGTGAGTCCGGACTTGGTGTTTATATGATGAGAGTTAGAAAAGCTTACGCATATGATAAGATGTTCGCGGTGATTTTTCTAGTTTCCGCACTAAGCTTGGCGCTGCTTGGAGTAGTCAAATTAGTAGAGAAGATTGTTTTAAGATACGATGATAAGTAGAATAAAAAGAGGAGAAGAATATGAGGAGATTGTTTGGAATATTGATGAGCGTGCTGCTATTTGTAATTTCAAGTGTTGCAATTACTGCGTGCGGGAAACAGAGCAGTGACGGTCTAGAGAAGTTAACGGTAACTCTTGATTGGACACCGAATACGAACCATTCAGGAATATACATTGCACTGGACAAGGGCTACTACAAGGATGCGGGACTTGACATCCAGTTACAGCAACCGCCTGAAGATGGCGCAACTGGATTGGTCGGTTCTGGAAAAGCGCAGATTGGAATCGACTACCAGGAATATCTTGCACACGCAATTTTGAAGGGTGCCCCCATTACTACAGTTGGCGCAATCATGGCGCATAACACTTCGTGTCTACTGTCTCTCAAGTCCAAGAACATCGAGCGGCCGCGCGACCTGGAGGGCAAGAGGTTCGCGTATGACGGCACGGATGCTGGATTGGCAACATACAAGTTCATGGTTAGACAAGACGGTGGCGACCCTGATAAGGTCAAGTGGATCAACATGATGGTGGAAAATGTGGTTGCCGCACTAAAAGCTGATGTTGATGTTGTGAGTGGAATTTACTACGGCTGGGAGGGACTGCAGGCGAAACTCGCAGGTCTGGACACAAATGTCATGTACACACGCACTTCTAACGAGTTGGACTTCTATAGTCCGATTTTCATCGCAAACAACGATTGGCTGAACTCGCACAAGGAGGTTGCAAGGAAGTTCACGCAGGCAACTAAACGAGGATACGAAGAGGCTGCCAAGAATTCAGAAGAAGCTGCTAACATCCTGATCAAACATGTTCATGAACTTGACGGGCAGTTGGTACGCGAGAGTCAAAACTACTTGTCTCCTAAATATGTTGATGACGCACCCTCTTGGGGAGTTTTTGACCTTGACCGCTGGAACAAATCATACAAGTGGATGTACGCCAACGGACTTCTACAAAAACAACTGCCTGAAAATGCTGGTGTCACGAATGAGTTCGTAAACTAGAAGTTTGGCGTTGTGCTGCTTGCTTATTTACACTTATTTTTTAGATTACCCAATTTTGCGATATGCTATAATGTTGGGGTATGAACGGAAAAATAAGTGTAATAAGTTCAGTTGTTGAATTAGACGGCGATGAGATGGCGCGTATAGTGTGGCATAAAATCAAAGAGGATTTGATTATGCCGTATCTTGATTTAGATATACTCTACTACGATCTCAGCATTCAGAAGCGTGATGAAACAGAGGATCAGATTACTGTTGAAGCCGCAAACGCAATAAAAGCGGTAAACGTTGGTATCAAATGCGCGACCATAACTCCGGACGAAAAGCGTATGCAAGAATTCGGACTAAGGCAGATGTGGAAAAGTCCAAACGGCAGGATTCGTAACATTCTTGGAGGGGTAATATTTCGTGAACCAATTGTAATCAACAATATTCCTAGGCTGGTTTCCACCTGGAAGAAGCCTATAATAATTGGTCGTCATGCATTTGCAGATCAGTATGACGCCAGAGAGTTTCGGTTCGAAAAGCCCGGAGAACTCAGCGTGAAGTTTACACCACTTGATGGATCCGAGCCAACTGAAGAGGTGATCTACAATTATTCAATACCTGGAATTGCACAACTCCAGCACAATCTTGATGACTCAATACGGAACTTCGCGCGTGCATCGTTCTCATATGGTCTAATGCGCAAAATGCCCGTGTATTTGTCTACCAAGAATACTATTCTAAAAGTTTACGATGGACGCTTCAGGGACATATTCGAGGAGGTTTTTCAGCAAGAGTTTGCGGACAAGTTCAAAGCTGCTAGCTTGACTTATGAGCATCGTTTAATTGATGACATGGTTGCATCTTCTATGAAGTGGGAAGGTGGATATATCTGGGCGTGCAAGAACTACGACGGTGATGTTCAAAGTGATGCAATTGCACAAGGATTTGGGTCACTTGGCTTGATGACCAGCGTATTGTTGAATCCAGATGGGCGAACCGTTGAAGCTGAGGCCGCACATGGAACTGTGACGCGCCATTATCGCC
>AXYY01000075.1 GCA_000485475.1 Candidatus Ancillula trichonymphae ImTpAt | reverse complement strand
GCTTGATCAGGAGCGGCTTGATCAGGAGCGGCTTGATCAGGAGCGGCTTGCTCGGGAGCAGGAGATTGCTCAGCAGCAGGAGATTGCTCGGGAGCAGCTTGATCAGGAGCATCGACTTGCTCAGGAGCGGCTTGCTCAGGAGCATCGACTTGATCGGGATCAGCTTGCTCAGGAGCAGCAGCTTGCTCGGCAGCAGCTTGGTGATCAGGGGCTTGATCAGCAGCAGGAGCTTGATCAGGAGCAGGAGCTTGATGAGCAGCAGGAGCTTGTTCGGGAGCAGCTTGCTCAGCAGCAGGAGCTTGCTCAGCGGCAGCTTACTCAGCAGCAGGATCTTGCTCGGGAGCAGCTGATTGCTCGGCAGGATCTTGCTCGGCAGCAAGCTTCCGATGGTAATCAAGAGAATTTTTTTGAGCAGCTTGATCGGCAGCAGAAGATTGATCGGCAGGAGCTTGATCGGCAGCAGAAGATTGATCGGCAGGATCTTGATCGGCAGCAGGAGATTACTCGGCAGGAGATTGCTCAGAAGCGGCAGCTTGTTCGGGAGCGGCTTGCTCAGCAGCAGATTGCTTGGGAGCGGCTTGCTGAGCAGCAGGAGCTTGCTCGGGAGCAGCTTGCTCAGCAGCAGCAGGCTGCTCGGCAGGAGCTTACTCAGCAGCAGCAGGCTGCTCGGCAGGAGCTTACTCAGGAGCAGGAGATTACTCGGCAGCAGCTTGGTGATCGGGAGCCTGCTCAGCAGCAGCAGCTTGCTGAGCAGCAGGATCTTGCTCAGCAGCAGCTTGCTCAGCAGCAGGATCTTGCTCAGCAGCAGCTGATTGCTCAGCAGCAGCTTGCTCAGCAGCAGCTGATTGCTCAGCAGGAGCTTGCTCAGCAGCAAGATCCTGCTGATAATCAAGAGAATTTTTTTGAGCAGTTTAATCGGCAGCAGGAGCTTGATCAGCAGCAGGATCTTGATCGGCAGGAGCTTGATCAGCAGCAGGAGATTGCTCGGCAGCTGCTTGCTCAGAAGCAGCAGATTGCTCGGCAGCAGCTTGCTCAGAAGCAGCAGATTGCTCAGCAGCGGCTTGCTCAGCAGCAGATTGCTCGGCAGCTGCTTGCTCAGAAGCAGCTGCTTGCTCAGGAGCAGCTTGCTCAGGAGCAGCAGATTGCTCGGCAGGAGCTTGCTCAGCAGCAGGATCTTGCTCGGCAGGAGCTTGGTGATCAGGAGCCTGCTCAGCAGCGGCAGCTTGCTCAGCAGCAGGATCTTGCTCAGCGGCAGCTTACTCAGCAGCAGGATCTTGCTCGGGAGCAGCTGATTGTTCAGCAGCAGCTTGCTCAGCAGCAGCTGATTGCTCGGCAGGATCTTGCTCGGCAGCAAGCTTCCGATGGTAATCAAGAGAATTTTTTTGAGCAGCTTGATCGGCAGCAGGATCTTGCTCGGCAGGAGCTTGATCGGCAGCAGGAGCTTGCTCGGCAGGAGCTTGATCGGCAGCAGGAGATTGCTCGGCAGCAGCTTGCTCAGAAGCAGGAGCTTGCTCAGCAGCAGCGGTTTGCTCAGAAGCAGCAGCTTAGTGATCAGCGGGAGCTTGCTCAGAAGCAGCAGACTGCTCGGCGGGAGCTTGCTCAGAAGCAGCAGCTTGCTCGGCAGGAGCTTGATCGGCAGCAGCAGCTTGCTCAGGAGCAGCTTGGTGATCAGGATCTTGCTCGGCAGGAGCTTGCTCAGCAGCAGGATCTTGCTCGGCAGGAGCTTGCTCAGCAGCAGGAGCTTGCTCAGCAGGAGCTTGCTCAGCAGCAGGAGCTTGATCGGCAGCAGCTGATTGCTCGGGAGCGGCTTGCTCAGGAGCAGGATTTTGCTCGGGAGCAAGCTCCCGATGATAATCAAGAGGATTTTTTTGAGCAGCTTACTCAGCAGCAGGAGCTTGATCGGCAGCAGCTTGCTCAGAAGCAGCAGCTTGCTCAGAAGCGGCTGATTGCTCAGCAGGAGATTGCTCGGCAGGAGCTTGCTCAGCAGCAGCTGATTGCTCAGCAGGAGCTTACTCAGGAGTTGCAGATTGCTCGGCAGCAGCTTGCTCAGAAGGAGCTTGCTCAGAAGCAGCTTAATGATCAGCAGCCGCCTGCTCAGGAGCAACAGCAGCAGCTT
>AXYY01000074.1 GCA_000485475.1 Candidatus Ancillula trichonymphae ImTpAt | reverse complement strand
ACCAATGCGTGGACATTTTGAAAAAGCAGGTGTTACTCCTCGCCGCAACATTATGGAAGTGCCCATTAGTGATGTCAGTGGCTACAAGTTGGGTCAGGAACTAGATGCGACACTTTTCGAGGAAAGTGAGCTGGTTGATGTTTCTGGAACTACTAGAGGTAAAGGATTTGCAGGAACTATGAAAAGACATGGTTTTGCTGGTGTTTCTGCAACTCATGGTGCGCATAAGAATCACCGCAAGCCTGGCTCTGTTGGCGCATGTGCGACACCTGGACGAGTCTTCAAGGGTATGCGTATGGCTGGTAGAATGGGTGGTATTCGTCAAACAACGCAGAACCTCAAAATCTACAAAATTGACTTGGATCACGGACAGATATTCATCAAGGGTGCGATTCCTGGTCCCAAGGGCGGAATTGTCCTAATCAAGAGTGCGATAAAGGGAGCATAATGGTATCAACTACTAAAGATTTACTACCTGGGTTTTTTGGTGCAACACCAGAAGAAGTCAAGGCTCATATTCCTGTAATTCATCAGGTTGTTGTTGCTCAACTTGCGGCTGCTCGTCAGGGCACGCACAAGGTAAAAACTCGTGGTGAAGTTTTAGGCGGTGGAAAAAAACCGTTCAGGCAGAAGGGAACTGGTCGTGCGCGGCAAGGTTCAACAAGGGCGCCCCATATGACTGGTGGTGGCGTTGTGCATGGGCCAGTACCTCGTGACTACTCGCAGAGGACGCCCAAGAAGTTGAAGACGCTTGCCTTGAAGATGGCTCTTTCTGACCGGAGCAATGCAGGACAAGTTTTCATCGCTCAAGATTTTGGAATCACTAGCGATGTGCCGTCCACAAAGTCCGCGAAATCTGCACTTGAAGGTATTACCACTGCGAAGTCTGTGCTTGTCTTAGTTAGTCGTCCAGATGACAACAAGACCAGTGAAGCGCGCATCAAGAGTTTGCGCAACTTGAAGAATGTTCATTTGCTATATGTTGATCAACTCAACACGTATGATGTACTTCTGAATGATGCAGTAATCTTCACGCAAAGTGCATATGATGAATTACTCGCAGCAAGTGCCGCAAACAAGGACAGAGGGTAAGGACAAAGGGGTGAAGAATGACAACTAATCAGCTGAATTTTAAGGATCCGCATGATATTCTACTTGGGCCGGTTGTGTCTGAGAAGAGTTTCGAACTGGCGGATCAAGGTAAGTACACATTCAAAGTTGCGAAGACGGCTAACAAAATTGAAATAAAAGAGGCTGTTCAAGTGGTTTTTGGTGTAAAAGTTCTTAGTATAAATACGTTGAATCGTCGTGGAAAGTTGAAGAGAACTCGTTATGGTTATGGTAGAAGAAAAGATGAAAAGCGAGCAATTATTCAGGTAGAAAGCGGACAAACGATTGACATGTTTGGAACTGAGAAGGTAAGTTAAGGAAGAGAAAGAGGAAATATGGGAATCCGAAAGTATAAACCAACAACTCCTGGTCGTCGAGGGTCATCAGTTGCTGATTTTGCTGAAGTTACAAGGAGCACACCCGAAAAATCGTTGCTCCGTCCGTTGCCGAAAACTGGTGGACGTAATGCTTCTGGCAAGATTACGACACGCCACATTGGTGGAGGACATAAGCGCCAGTATCGCGTAATTGACTTCAAGCGCTATGACAAGGATGGCGTGAGTGCAAGAGTTGCAGAGATCGAGTATGATCCGAATCGAACTGCGCGCATTGCACTATTGCATTACTTTGATGGTGGGAAACGGTACATCATTGCGCCGAACAACCTGACGCAGGGAACTGTTGTTGAATCTGGTCCAAATGCGGACATAAAGGTTGGTAACAACTTACCACTTCGTAACATTCCAATAGGTTCGACCATCCACAACATTGAGTTGCGACCGCTTGGTGGAGCCAAGATTGCTCGCAGTGCTGGTTCTAGTGTGCAGCTGGTTGCAAAAGATGGTCTATACGCTCAACTACGGATGCCATCTGGTGAGATTCGTAATGTGGACATAAGGTGTCGTGCAACAATTGGAGAAGTTGGGAATGCTGAGCAGTCCAACATAAACTGGGGCAAAGCTGGACGCATGCGCTGGAAGGGTATTAGACCTACTGTTCGCGGTGTTGTCATGAACCCAGTGGATCACCCGCACGGTGGTGGTGAAGGCAAAACTTCAGGAGGTCGCCATCCGGTGTCTCCTTGGGGCAAGCCTGAGAAAAGAACTAGACGCATTAAGAAGGCAAGTTCTAAGTTAATTGTTCGTCGTCGTAAGACTGGTAAGAAGCGTTAAAGGAAGGTGGAGTAGTAGTAATGCCAAGAAGTTTGAAAAAAGGACCGTTTGTCGATGAACATCTTCAGAAGAAAGTTGATGCGGCGAAGCAATCTGGATCCAAAAATGTGATTAAGACATGGTCTCGTCGCTCGATGATTACGCCAGATTTTATTGATTTAACTTTTGCGGTGCACGATGGGCGCAAGCACGTGCTTGTGTTCATCACGGACTCAATGGTTGGACACAAGTTAGGAGAGTTTGTACCAACGAGGACATTCAAGGGACATGTAAAAAATGACAAGAAGGCGAGGCGGTAGTTTATGACTAATGATGTTAAATTTCAGGCTGAAGCCAAGTTGCGCAACTTAAGAGTAACTGCGCAGAAGAGTCGCCGTGTTGTCAATTTGATTAGGGACAAGTCGGTTGCCGAAGCTAGAGCCATTTTGAAGTTCTCGCCACAAGCAGTTGCCGAGCCTATCTTGAAGTTGTTGAATTCTGCGGTTTCCAATATTCTAGTCAAATCGGATCGTAATGGTCTTAAGGTTACTGAGAGTCGGTTGTTTATCTCGGAGATTTTTGTTGATGAGGGTCCAACGATGAAGCGTTTTCGACCACGCGCGCGCGGAACTGCGAGCCGCATATTAAAGCGCACTAGTCATATAACAATTGTTGTTGGAACTACTGAGGAGTTGAACGTTCCTGCTTTGAAGAGAGCACCTAAAAAGGAGAAGTCCAAAGAGGAGAAGAATTCGACCACAGCTGCAAATACAGCGGTGGATCAAGTTGGTGACACTGCAAAAACTGATGAAGCGGATGCAGCAGCTGAGGATAAACAGGCTGCTGATGCAAGCGACCTTTTGAAAACACCTGGAAAGGCTAAGAAGTCCGTGGGGCCCAAGAAGATTAGTGCAACACACACAAATAAGACTGCGAAGAAAGTAGTCACTAAGCAGAAGAAGGGGGGGG
>AXYY01000073.1 GCA_000485475.1 Candidatus Ancillula trichonymphae ImTpAt | reverse complement strand
CAGTTTTGCCCAACATCAAGCCAGAGAGCATGCCAACAGCAAACCCATCACCAGCCCCAACCGTTGAAACAATCTGCGCAACTTTTAGTCCATCAACAAATCCTGATTCTTGAGCATTCATCTTGAAATATGCGCCCCTTGAGCCCAGCTTAACAACCACGCACTCAGTTTTACGCCCATTTTCAAGGTAGAAGTCCGCAATTTCTTCCGGATCTTCACTTCCAACTAACACTTGACCTTCGGCAACTCCTGGTAATACCAGGTTCGCTCTATGCGCTGCTTCGTTAGTAGTTCTGATCATCGACTCTTGACTTTGCCACAATTTCGGGCGCAGGTTTGGATCAAAAGATGTGTAGACATCTGCGGCATTAAGTGCAGTAATTAACTGGTCAAAAACTGAGCTGGCAGTATCAGAAATGGCTGGATAAATTCCGGTCAAGTGCGCGTGCGAGTAGTTCGAAAGATTAAATTCAGGACAACTTTTCACAATTTCCTCATATGTCAAATTGGCGCACGCACTGTTCTTCCTCAAATACAACACCTGAGGATCCCCAGATGCAACTTTGTCCTTGAAGTAAACCCCTGTGGAAAAGGAACTGTTGCACAAAATGAACTCAGTTCCAATGCCGCTGTGCCGTATTTTGTCCAGAAGAAAATCACCATTTGGATCAGTCCCTAGCGCTGTAATATAATCAACTGGTAATCCCAATCTGCTCAATCCAGTTGCAACATTTAGTTCAGCACCTGAAGTGAATCTGCGGAAGTTCTCTGCTTGACTTAACGGCACATCAACATCGGTGGAGGCGAAGAGCGCCATGCACTCACCAATTGTTAGGAGTTTTCTTCTCATTAAGATTTGGCCCTGATTTCTTCCAGTTTACTTTTCCATTTCCGTGCACTTTTCTCAACAACTGAATAGTCCTTGTTGTCCAGTAACTTGGTCAAATTGCCTCCTGCGCCAACAGTTATTACACCAGAAGCGAACCACGCCTCCATGTTGTCGATGCTGACACCTCCCGTTGGCATAATGTTAAGGTGTGGAAATGGTGCCTTAACAGCTTTGACGTAGTCCGGACCAAATACTGAACCGGGGAACAACTTGACAATATCAACACCTGCTTGCAAAGCCTCAGTTATCTCGCTGATTGTTTCAACACCTGGTAAGTAAGGAATCTGGTATAAATTGGCGATCTTCGCTATCTCAAGATTAAAATTCGGGCTGACAATATATTCTGCACCGGACATAATCGCTATTCGGGCGGTCGCAGCATCCAAAACAGTTCCAGCACCAACCACAACTTCGGGTCTTTCGGCATGCTCTTGCGCCACTTCGGCGATGATTTTATCAGCGTGCGGAACCGTAAACGTCAATTCAATTCCAGTTATTCCACCCCGAACCAAAGCATCAACAATTCCAATAACTTCCGCCTTGTCGTTTCCACGAACAACCGCAACTACTCCAGACTTAACCAATCTGGACAAAATAGTGTACTTTTGCATATCTACTCCTCTTCATTTATCTTCTGCTACCACTTTTTCTAGCAACTTAACAACACTACCTTTTTCAGCTACCATGAACTTGAAGTGCTCAAAAATTCTTTCCTCTAAACCAACTGCAACTAAATCTACTCCAAAGATTTTCGGATCAGCAATTATTTGCTTGACTTTTTCAATACTTCCACCAGTATCACCCAACTTGATGTCGCCAGTAATCTTGTCTAACTCGGACAGTAACGGATCTGGTGACCGCTGAAACTGCTCTCCAGAATCGTCAACACCAAGCAAGTACCGCAACCAGGCAGCTAAAACAAAAGGAATTGCCTCCAAATTCTGGACATCTAGATCAGGATTCTTCGAATACAGCGAGATTGTCACACCGAACCTGATTGGTATTTTCTGAGAAGTATCAGTTGCAATGCGCTGAGGCATATCCGGAATGTATGGATTTGGCAACCGCTTCCCAATCACCTCGTCAATGAACGCTTCTGGAGAAATAATGCTCGGATCTGTGGCGACCTTCAACCCCTCCTGATAACCAACTTTCTGGATAAGCTTCAACAAAAGGGGATTCTTGACTTCCTCATAAATTGTGTCGTAGCCCAGCAAGCACCCCAAAACTGCTAATGAAGTGTGGAGCGGGTTCAAACACGTGCAGACCTTCATCCGTTCGACTTCACCAACCTTATCCTTGCTGGTGAAAAAAACTCCCGCACTCTCAAGTTGTGGTCTGGATGCAGGGAAGGAATCTTCAACAACTAGGTAATTGATTTCTTCAGTATTAACAAAAGGTGCTGAATACGTCGACTTCTCAGTTTTAATAATCTCAACATCTTCAAAACCATCCTCTAGCAATCTCTTGGCAATGGCGGCTGATGGCGACGGCGTTATCCGGTCAATCATCGAATAAGGGTAACTTACCTTGCTCTTGTCCTCTAAGTAGTTGATAAAATCAGCGTTAACGAAGCCATTGTTCAACCATTCGTTCGCAACTGTTAAAATCGAATTCTTGAGTTTGTCACCGTTGTGGGAGAAGTTATCAGTTGAGAGCAAAGCAATTGGATGCGCTCCAGAAGTAAATCTTGTGAACAAAGCAGCAGTTAAAATACCGATCAAGCTCTGTACATTATCTGGTCCTGCCGCTATCTCGTTGGCAACCACTTCAAAATAGTTGTCGTTCAGGTCAGTCAAGTTGTAGCCCTTTTCGGTCACAGTTAGAGTGACCAACTGCAGTGACTTCGCCGCGAAGACCTCTTTTAGGCGCGCATATGCCGTGACGTGGACTGGATTCTCAGACAGCGGGTTGATGTAGTGACTTTCTGTTACTGAATTGATCAACTTCAAGTCGTAGTTACCATCCGCTTTAAGGACAACTTCAAGCGACCGGTTGTTAAACTTCTTGTAGACATTATCAACTAGCTGATCATCCCAGGTCTCGAACAGGATAATGCCCTTATCAGTCAAGCCCTTTTCTAGTAGAACTTGCTGAAAAGAAGCGTGCATGCAGCGGAACAGGTTCCCACCACCAAAATGGGCCCAAACAGGTTCAGTAGAGGTTTTTTGACGAACAGTTTCAAAATCAACACCAGATGGAACCGCGATCTTCGAAGTAGTAAAACTATCAGGATCACCAATATAATCATCATTCAATTTAACCACTACTCACCACCCCCTGAATCGCGTTAGACGAACTGTCTAGACCGAAGTAGTTCTTGGCATTGTAGTAGGAAATATTCTGAACAACCTGCCCAGCTGCTTCAATATCGCTAGGAATTCGACCAGTTTTCTCCAGATTACCGAGGAACTCGCACAAAATGCGCCTGAAATATTCATGACGAGGATAACTCAAGAGACTGCGCGAATCAGTTAGCATACCAGTGAAGTTGCCCAGCAAACTCTGCTCCGAGAAAATCTCAAGTTGCTGACACATTCCAGTGTAGGTGTCGTTAAACCACCAAGCAGGACCCAACTGGAACTTTTGCTTAACACCCTGCCCATTTACATTCTGCCCGTGCGTTCCGCCAATTGCGATAAGTGGTAGAAAGTCATTCTTATTCAGGGAATAGAGCATCGTTCGCGGAATTGTGTCAACACCTGTTTGGGCGCCCTCAATTTCCAGGTCATCGAAAAACGCTACAACTTGCCGAGCAATGGAGGTGTCCGTCATTGCATCATGTCCAGTATTCGGACCACTCCTAGAAAATGCAGGTGTATTGAGATCACGAAATGCATTTATGTGCATCTGCATAATCCAGTTCCTCTTCGCATACTCTTTGGCCAAGAATTTTTGCAGATAAGTATGATATGCTGCAATCTCTTCAGCTGACAACTGCTGACCCTTGAGAGCCTTTTTCAAGGTTTTATCAACCTCAGGTGCACTAGCCTTGTCGTAGTAGAAAGTCTCAATTCCGTGATCAGCCAACCGCGTCCCTTTTGAGTGGAAGAAGTTAATTCTACTAGTCAGCGCTTCTTCAAGATCTGACAAATTCTTGATCGTGATTTTTGCAGATTCTCCCAAACGATCCATATATTCTGCAAAAGTTGACTTGAATACATTCATGGCTGGATCTGGTCTAAAAGCTGGAAAAACCTGGAACCGTTGCTCTTCAGCCTTGAGTTTATCATGAAGAATGAGATCATCAGCTGGATCATCAGTTGTCACCAATATGTCAACATTAGAATTCGCGATCACGTTGCGTGGCTTGAAGTTGTCAGTTTTCAGCTGCTCGTTCAGTTCATCATACAGACGAAGTGATGTTTTGGAATTCAGCACCGTTTCAATGCCGAAGAAACGCCGAAGTTCAAGATGACTCCACTCGAGAATGGGGTTACCCAGAGCGGACTCAAGAGCAACGGCGAACGCCTGAAATTTGTCAAGATCGCTCGCCGTACCAGTAACAAAGTCTTCTGAGTAACCTGCCGCGCGCATCAGGCGCCATTTGTAGTGATCGCCAACCGGGGAGGATGCGTCACCATCGGTAATCCACAGCTTCGTGATGTTTTCAGGATTCTGGTTGTTGTAGATTATCTGCGGCTCAAGGTGACAGTGATAATCGATAATTGGCAAATTCTTAGCCCAGTTGTGATACAAATCAACTGCGAACTGCGTGTTTAGTAAAAAGTTGTCGTTCAAAAATTCCATACTTTTACCCTACCTTTCTATTCGTCTAAATGCATCCCAGCACCCCAGCAAATACTGAGTACCTAATGCTCTATCATACAATCCATAACCAGGGCGCGGACGGTTCTTCGTGTTCTCATCCCACAGGTGTCGTCCATGATCAGGTCTAATATACCCCTGATAGTTGTTCTTCGCGTAGACCCGCATTATTCCAGTTGTGTCAACATCTCCTTCACAAGCACGATGTCCAACCTCAGAAAATGAGGCACCTTTGGTGAACTTGATGTTCCGCACATGGCTGAAATGAATTCTATCGATGAACGTTTCAACTGCGTCAACTGCGTCATTCTCAGGATTAGAACTGAACGAGCCCAAGCATAAACAAAGGCCGTTGTATTTACTGTTGTTCAGAGACAAAACAGTTGCCAAGCCCTTCTTGTTCGAAACAACTCGCGGCCATGAAAACAAATCAAATGCTGGATCATCAGGGTGAACCGCTAACTTAATGTCAAACTGCTCGCAGGTCGGAATAACAGCATCGAGGAAATACTTGTAGTTGCGATACATGTCTTCATGCATAACGCCCTGATAAGTTTCATTCAGGGTGCGGAAATGAGCTAGGCGCTCAGGTTCCCATCCTGGTAGCGTTAATCTACCACCCGCATTCTCCATGTCTGCGATCAGTTTCTCTGGACTCAACTGTTTAACTATATTATCATCATAATAAAGCGCAGTTGACCCATCAGGCAATAGGCGCCAAAAATCGGTCCGCAACCAGTCAAGCACCGGCATGAAATTGTAAGTGACAACTTTAACACCAGATTTGGCCAAACGCTTCAAAGTAATAATGTAATTGTCAATTGCAAGATCTCGACTCACTCCCAGAATTGTCTTACCCAACTTGATACTCTCGTGAATGTTAACCGATTCAACAACTTCAGCATCAAGAAACCCCTGAGATGTTTGTTTTGTAGTTATTTTAGCAATCTCAGCATCAATTTCATCTTGTTCCCAAACTTCACCCGCCTGTTTATGGTGCAGTGCCCAAACAATTGTCTCAACTCCTGGAATCTGGCGAATCTCATCCAATGAAACTGTGTCATTACTTTCGCCATACCATCTAAAACCCATCTTCAACTTACTTCAACCTTTCTTTCTCTTTTGTTGTTTTACTAGAACTTTACTCATCAGTTGATTTGGCAGGCCATGATTCTTCATAAGGATGACCAGTCAGCTGTTCAATAACCTTTCTAGTATCTGGTGAAACATTTTCCTTCAAACCGCCATTTTCCAGACGCGCTATTTCTTGTTTCAAAGTCGCATGAGTCCGACGGTTAAGTTTAAAGGTTTGAGAAATTATTAGTGCTATTACTATCAGCAGTCCAGTACCCAGAACAAGTATAAAACCTAGTTTAATTTCGTTCCACGGCTTAGTTGCGTCTAACTGAAGTGCGTACTCATGTATTTGATCAGAACCGGTAGCAGCCCACTCACCATGTGCCTTCAAGCAACTTTCTTCTGTTGCGTACTTCAAGCTGCTAATGTTCTTGTCAAGTGAGCACATCTTACTAGGAGCTTGCACGAAGTCGATTGCTTCTAGCAGAATTCCGGCAATCCAGGCCGCCACTGCTCCAGTAGACTTGCGGAAGAAAGTCATGACTGCTGCATAAATTCCGGCTCGTGCTTCTCTTGTCATAATGTAGTCAATGTCCGGAATGAACGGAAAGATATTCCAGGGGATAAACTCCAGAGTAGAACGACCAACTTGCCAAATAACTCCCAAAATAATAATAATGGGCAACATAACGGCTCGATTACGAATGTCCAAGTAATTCAAAACAGTAAAAGCCACCAAAACAAAAATGATGAGTGAATAAGACGCTGCAAAGAGAAACTTTGGATCAGCTTTAATCATCAACCAAGCCGCCAAAATTGATATAAAAATACCAACGAACGACAAGGCATTTATTAGCCACGGATCAGAATCGTTCATTAGTAGAGAATAAACTACGAAAGTCGGCAGTAATATCTGGAAGAAATCCTTACCAGTAAATGAAAAAATGTAAACCGTCAAATGTTTACGAAACGCCTTGTTACGAAAAACTGAAATATAATCCTTGATAATCTTTTTGGGTGACGACTTCTCAGCAGAGTCCAATTCTTCCAAAACTTCTTTTGTTAGAGGTCTCTCCCAGGTTAGACGCCATGAAATGAGCATTCCAACAACAAAAACAAATGTATAAGCAACGCCAGCGATTAAATATGCATTACGGCTATTTAGAGATTTAAGAGCGTAGAGCATGATAAAGACAAACGACGTTCCAGCTGCAGAAATAACCATTCGCGAACCTGACAAAATCGTCCGTAGTTTATAATCATCTGTCATTTCAGTTGGCAAAGTTTCCCAAGCGATCAAAATGAAAGCAATTATAATCTCAAGTACGCAGTAAACAAACAGGTAGTAAACCCAATTAGTGGTAGAAACCCAGAAAAATGGAAAAACCATTGCGAAAGCTAAAATGCCGACACCGAATATAAAGTGTCGTCTACCAAACCGTTTTCCAAGTGTGGTTTTGTGAAAATTATCGGTAATTGAACCAATGAATAATGAAAACACAGCATCAATAATTCGACCGATTCCAGCGATTGCGCCAGCTAAGGCCGGAGAGATGCCATTAGACAAGACAAATGTAAATATGACGCCCGAAACAATGTTGTTCCAACCACCACCCATTAAATCAGTTAATCCATATGCAACTCCACGACCGAGGGTAATCTCGCGTTTTTGATATACCCAAAGCTTATTGTAATTAGTATTCATTCAAAATCCTTTATAGTTTATAATACATCATATCTGCGCCCATTATACCACAACTTCTTGCCATGTCTGGCGCGATATTATTTCTGTTAGTGCGTAAGTTCCACGCGCATTCGCGGAGACCTGTATAACGGGCGGTTTTGGCAACATGTTGTAGTTCGAGGACATCGAGTATCCATATGCCCCAGTTATCGGAATGAATAGCAAATCTCCACGCCACACATTTGGTGGCAAAAACACTTCATCAACAAGAATATCACCAGACTCACAGTGCTTGCCAACAATCCTGCAGTTGAGCAATTCACCAGAATCTGCATCAAGTTGCACAGTTGAACGAGCAGTTTGGCTGAAGACTAGTGCGCTATATTTTGCTTGATAAAGTGCGGGGCGGATGTTGTCGCTCATGCCACCATCTACGCTGATGTATCTCCTGGTGCGCCCTTTTTCTAGTTCGACATCTTTAATAGTTCCAACTGTGTAGAGTGTTCCCATACAAGGACCAATCAGCCACCTTCCAGGCTCGAAACTAATCATGGGCGGTTGTTCTTCAGCAGTTTTTTCAGCTACCAGATTTGCTAAAGACTCCATCAATTCTTCAAGATTTAATACTGCATCACCTTCACAATACTGTATTCCGAAACCACCGCCTAGATCAATCTCGCGCAAGTGGTGGTTCGTCTGGCGCGCGAAATCTTGCCGCAGTTGCAGCATGCGATCCGCAGACTCCAAGAAGCCATTAGGAGAGGTGATTTGTGACCCAATATGCGTATGAATTCCAACCAGTTCAAAGATGTCCGGGCGCTTCAGAACTGCTGTAAGTGCCTCCATTGCTCGATTATTTTGCATGGAGATTCCGAACTTCTGGTCCTCGTGCGCGGTTGCAATAAAACTATGCCCGCCAGCATGAACACCTGTTGTAATCCGGACCATAACTCGCAGTTTTTCCACTTTACCAGCAAATGCACCAACCAGATTCTCGAGCATGCTGATTTCGTCTGGACTGTCGATAACCAGGTGTCTGAAGTTCTTCTGAAATGCAAGCAGCACCTCTTTTTCAGACTTGTTGTTGCCATGAAGTCCCAAATCATCTCCACGCGCACCGCCTTCAATTGCCGTCATAATCTCGGTATATGAACACGCATCAATCCCAAAACCATTTGCCAAAAGAACTGGAATTATGCTCTTGGAGAGAAATGCTTTAGCTGCATAAACTGCGCGGTGAGGAATGGAGTACTTGTTAAAAGCGTGCGACATCAGTTCGTTAAAGTTGTTCATGCGGCTCAGGAACAAATCTGAACTGAAAACGAAGGCGGGCGTGTTGAATTGTTGCTTCACTCTGCGCAAAACGCTTTGAGAAAATGCATTACATTCTGGTTTTAATCCGCCTTCATCATCGTGTGCAAACTCCTTTTCACCGTATTTTATCCCATTAAGATTCATTTAAGGACTCCTTACATAGTTCCGTTATTTACTAATTCGTCAAACTTTTCGAGCGCTCGCAGAAAAACCTTGTCCATATCCATGTAGCTGTATTCACCAAGTCGACCAGCAAATATAACGCTCTCTTTTGCGAACAACTCATCAGCTTGCTGTTTATATAACTTGTAGATTTTCTTGTCTTCTGGTGTGTTTACTGGGTAGTACGGTTCAATGCCAGTCTCCCAAGTTCTTGAGTATTCGTATGCAATAACTGACTTTTCAGTTGACAAATTCCGCTCAGGATTAAAGTGCTTGAATTCAATTATGCGAGTGTATTTTTCTTCCAGATCTGCATAATTCATCACTGGACATCCCTGAAAGTCTGGTATATCAACTGTTTTGAAATCAAACTCAACTGAGCGCCAATTCAACTGCCCCAGATTGAAGTTGAAGTACTCGTCAATCGCGCCCGTGTAGACAATTAATGCATCAGGATTTTTACAAAGCAACTCCTTTTTTATATCAAACCAGTTCGTGTTCAGTTGAACAGTAATATTTTCATGTTTTAGCATATTTTCGAACATAGCGGTATAACCACGTGCAGGTAGTCCCTCATATAAGTCGCTGAAATAACGGTTGTTGTAGTTATAGCGAACCGGTAGTCTCGTAATAATCTCTGGAGATAAATTTTCAACTGGATTTTGCCACTGTTTTGCTGTGTAGTTACGGATGAACGCATCAAAAAGAGGTCTACCAATCAGCGAGATTCCCTGATCTAGTAGATTTGCAATTTTCTTGTTGTCAACTTTTTCTTGCTCGATAAGGTCCCTGATAAATTTTTGCGCCTGCACGGGCGAAAATGCCTTGTTAAAGAACTGGTTAACCGTTGCCAGATTTATGGGCAAACTGAAAACTTGCGGTTGTCCAAAACGTCGATGTGTGGTGAAAACTCTGTGCGAATATCTGGTGAATGCGGAGAACTTGTTGACAAAATTCCAAACTCGCTGATTCGAAGTATGGAAGATATGTGCACCGTATTTATGAACTTCAATACCAGTTTGTGCATCAAATTCAGAATACGCATTACCACCAATATGCATACGCTTGTCGATGAGCAATACTTTTTGTCCAGTTTTCGCAGCAAGATTAACAAAAGTAGTTCCAAAAATGCCCGCACCAACAACGATTACATCATACGACATCAGTTTCACCACTAGTCTTATTGCTCAAGACATGTCCATGTGCATGAAAAACACTTTGCCCTGCACTTTTTCCAGTGTTAAAGAGCAACCTGAATTCACCACCAGAGCGCTCTTTTGCAATTTGCCCAGCTATTTGAACAACTTTTGACAACAACTGCTCGTTTTGCGCCAGCTGCACAACATTTTGCACATGCATCTTCGGGACAACCAGAATATGAACCGCAGCCTCAGGATTTACATCATGAAAAGCCATGACATCTTCATCTTCATGTACAATCTTCGCAGGTATTTGCTTGTCTACAATTTTACAAAAAATACAACTTGCAGTCACCGGGCGCCCTCATCTCGCACTCTTGAAGTTTCGCTCTTCAATTGCTTTAATCATGTCTACGCGCCGCGAGTGCCGTTCGCCCTCAAACTCCGCATCTAGCCACGCCTCAAGAATTGCACCGCCCAATCCTGCACCAACCACTCGCGCACCAAGTGCAAGAATATTTGAGTCGTTGTGATTACGACTAAGAGTTGCAGTGTAAGTATCTGAACAAACAACTGCTCTAATTCCACGCACTTTGTTGGCGGCCAAGGAAATACCAACACCAGTTCCGCACACCAATAGTCCCTTTCCAAACTCCCCACCAGCCACTTTGTTGCCAACCAGTTCGCCCCAAGTAGGATAATCTGTTGAAGCATGGTCATGAGTTCCAAAGTCCGTATACTCAATTTGGCGAGCATCAAGCACTTTTAACAACTCTAGTTTCAAATCAATGCCCGCATGGTCAGACGCAACTGCTATTTTCATAATCTTCTCCTCAAATTACACCTGGCTACATTATACACCAGAATTTATAATGTCAAGCGCGGAAATTCTGCGTATTTTGGCGAACACTTCCATAAGTTTTAAGTTCTGGATTCATGGTTACTTCATCACCTTACTTTTCAGCATTTCATCAAACCACGAGCTGAGTTTACCAACTATCTTGCCGTTTTGCAATATGGCGTTTGCGGAGCAAACGCCATATTGCGCAGGTGCGAGGACTTGAATGTTTGTGCGGGTGTGGAACTTCGGCTCACGCAAATTTCAGCGGAATTTTACGAAGTGAAATGCCATTGTTTTGCGCAGGTGCGGGGCGAATTTTGTCCGCGGATGTCGAATGTTTGTGCAAGTACTGAACGTACTGATGCGCAAAAACGGAGTTTTCGAAGAAAACACGATAAACTTGCGCAGTGCGCAAATTGACTACGTTTTGCGAAGCAACAAACCTCATTGACCTCGAGCACAAGATAACTGGACCCGCCTTGCAAACGCAGCCACTAATGATCTAGCGGCTTAAAGGAGGTACGTAAATAATTTTCCACCTTCTAATAGTTAAGAGAGATTCCAGATGTGACTTCGTGTACGTATCTTCATTTGGAGAATCGGTCATTTTGAGTACAACATATGCGTCACCCTGAATTCTTATTACTTTAAAAACATGATACTGTGGATATGACACAGGAAGGTCAGGACTTATAGCTATTTTTGTTCCAACATGCAGACTATAAACTCACGGACGGTAACACGATCTTTAAGTTCATTGTAACTCATCTCAAATTCAACCTCACTACCAAGCGGCAGAAGAGTATATTTTGAACCCTTTTGACTTTGGAATACTACCGTTTCACCAGCATGTAAACCGCCGCCGAGTGCAATTGTCATTTCTTTACCTTGTACCAGTCCAGGAATATGATATTGTGGTTTTGGCACAATATACATTTCATTACCCCTACTGGCTGAACCCAGCAGCCAACGATAAAAAGTTGACTTTCTTACCGTCACTAATTTTCCCTATCTGATTCCAAATCTAGATTTAATTCTGATAGGACGTCTTGAAGGTAAGCAAGTCTTCCAGATTCATCGGAAAAACTCCTCAATGTAATAGTGGTGTCACCAACTGAGTAAACCATAGCAGCAATACCCCACTTCATATATAGCATCACCTGGTTCGACTTTGTTGATTACTCCTCTATCAGGTAAAATTATACGCTCCACATCTGTCTTAGTCATAATTATGCGCTCGTGCCCATCGTGATCCAAATCAGACAATACCAGTCCAATTTCGAAATTCCCATCAGCTAACTTTCTTACATCTTTGACCGATGCCTGCACAACTTCACCTTGATATTCGACAAAGAATCGTTCACCTATTGAAAGTGGGATGCTTGTACCATTTCGCAAGTTGAGCGAAATATTCCAGCTTATATTCGAAGGAATAGTAGTAGTAGTAGTTAGTAGAAGGATACAGCGCTTTGTCACGGATCATCTCTTCATTTCTGCCCTGCTGACCTTAAAACGCATAACGTTTATCTTTGCGCTCTTGTTTCTCATAAATGAACCGTCACTCCCAGCATTGTTTTCGTGGAAACCAACTACTCCGATGCCTTTATCTGAACACGAAAAATAGAACCATTTATTAGGATCATTCAAATCTTCAATCTTTACAAGTGCTTTTCCGGTGGTTTTCTCGCGGAACACCCTCCTAAAGTCCTTCATATCTATTCGAACAGCACCCAAGAAGTGGTGGCGTTAGCAAATCAATTTTCTCTCCTTCT
>AXYY01000072.1 GCA_000485475.1 Candidatus Ancillula trichonymphae ImTpAt | reverse complement strand
CCAAATTGGAACCCTTGTGCGTAACTAAATGCACCTCAACTGTAAACTTGTCATCATCAAAAGTTGGTTTGTCACCAATCGAGAACAGCGCACCCGCTCGTCGCTTGATGTTTTTGTCTCTACCCTTATCAATCCATTCAACTACCCCGTAATAAACGCCCTCTCTTGGAATAATCGTGTCAATATTTTCAAGGTTTGCAGTTGGAAAACCCAACTCTCGGCCGCGTTTATTACCCTCGACAACTGTTCCTCTTATCTTGTAGAGTCGCCCAAACAACTTTTGAGCATCTTTAACATGTCCAGCCTCCAGCACACGACGAATCAGCGCAGAAGATACAACAACCGATTTAGCACCGTAACCACGAGTTGTTAATAAATCAACACTTAGGACATCTACACCTTTTGGTTTTACGTAATCGCGCACGCTTGTAATAGTTCCAGCCGCATCTTTACCAATTGTTGATTCTTCGGTCAAGATCCAGGTTGTTATGTTGTATTTATCGTTGAAGATGTCCAAAAACTCTCGGTAGTCAAGATTCTCAACTGCATCTATATTTAGAACCACACATTCGTCAATTCCAAGACTTCGTATCGTTGATTTTCGCGTAGAAATGTCCATAAGCTGCTGATCGCACTCGCTGTCAACAATGAATGCAACAGATTTTTGTCCAGTTTTTTTAGCAACTGCAACTGTTTGCTTCAACAGTTCCTGATGACCGATGTGCACGCCATCAAATGTGCCAATAGTAGCAACGAAATTCATCAAAAACCCCTGAGAATACTCCGCAAGCTCATCATAAGTTGTAGTTTTTAGTAAATCTTCAAGTTTCACAAACTTGTCTATGTTGTATTCACTAACCGCAGTTCTCCGCAGGTTCGTCAAGTGACCGCCAACATTCAGCTCACGCCCCAGATCACGAGCAACCGCGCGGATATACGCACCCTCAGAAGCTACAACATCAATGTGCACGAATATGCCGCTCTTATCTCGTTGAATTAAGAAACCTTGAAGTTGAAATTCAACTTTAATTGGTTTTTTTTCAGGCAACTGAGCCGATGCATCACTTCGTGCATTTCTGGCCAAGTGATATGCACGTACACCGTTAATGTGCTTCGCAGAATATGCACAAGGGATTTGCGTTTCTTGCTGAAGCACAAAGTCAAGTGCACGCTCAATCTGCTCGTCAGTTAACGCTTTCAGTGCCCTTGAGGACGCAGATTTTACAACTTCACCAGTATAATCATCTGTATCAGTTGTCTGACCAAGCTTAATGGTTGCTTCATACCGCTTGTTACTATTTTTCAATTCATTGAGCTCCTTCGTTGCACTGCCAATTCCAACGACTAGTGCACCAGTTGCGAACGGGTCCAAAGTTCCAGCATGTCCAACTTTTGGAGCCAGCTTCTTCTTCGGCACACCAATCAACTTTGCAACATGATCGCGCAGCTTGTAGTCAACATCTGCAGAAGTTATACCTGCAGGTTTGTCAACTAGTAGCACACATCGACACCTCTCACCAGTGCCCATATTATCATCTTGTTGAATCATTATCAACCTCTTGTTTCTTATACGGATCAGCTTCTCCTGCATGTGCAGCATTAGCCCTTTGCTTGATTAGCATTTCGTCTCGTTGTGAAACTTCCGCTAGTAGATTGTTAATACTCTTGACATTATTCAGCACAGAATCGTGCTCAAAAGATACAACGGGAACCAGTCTCAGCGACAGCTCCGAAGCAAGAAGTTTTCGAATTTTTCCAGTTGCTCGCATTAGTGCATCTTGAGTTTTTTGTATTCTATTTTCATTCAGAACGCTCCAGTAAATTGTTGCGCTTTGTAAATCTCCAGTCACGAACACATCAGTTATCGTCACGCCCTTTATAACTGGGTCCTTGATTTGGTCTCGCACAGCAGTTGCAACAACTCGGAGTATCAAAGAGGACAACTTTTCGCGCCGATCATCAACTTTTTGTTTCCTCATGTTCAGCTTTCTGACCTGTGGACAATCTTGCGCTCGACTTCAACGTCTTCGTAAGTCTCAATTATGTCCTCAATTTCTAGGTCGTTAAAACTTGTGCCGACGCCAATTCCACACTCGAACCCCTCTTTTACTGAAGTCGCATCATCCTTAAATCGTTTCAGACTCTCAACTTTCAGGTCAGATGCAATAACTACTTCGCCACGCAGAACTCGCGCTTTACTACCACGTTTTATTTCACCACTTTTTACCAAACAACCAGCGATTATGCCAGCCTTCGAAGACTTAAACAGTTCCTGAATCTTCGCAGTTCCAATAACTTGCTCCTCGAACTGCGATTTCAGCATGCCGTGCAGACTCAGCTCGATGTCCTCAATTGCACGGTAGATAATATTGTAGTAGCGAATGTCAACACTCTCAGTATCCGCCAACTCCGCAGCCATTCCAGCGGTTTTCACATTGTAGCCGATAATAATCGCATTACCAGCAGTCGCCAAGTTCACGTCATTTTGCGTAATTGAACCAACTCCTCGGTGTATAACATTTAGTCCAACTTCGCCGTTCAACCCCACTTGTTCCTCCAACTTCACCAGTGCGTCCTCAAGTGCCTCGACGCTACCAGATGTATCACCCTTTATGATGATGTTAAGTTGCTCAATCTTACCATTCTCAACTGCCAGCCTGAAATCTTCAAGCGTAATCTTCTTGCGGCGTTTCGCTAGTAGTGCGGCCCTGTGATACGCTTCCCGCTTCTCAGCAATTTGGCGCGCAGTTCGCTCATCATCTGGAACTAAGAAACTGTCACCTGCAGTTGAAACCGACTGCATGCCCAGCACTCGAACCGCCCTCGAAGGAGGTGCCTCTTTTAGCGAGTTGCCGTTCTCATCAAACATCGCACGAACGCGTCCGTATGCACAACCAGCCACAAGTGAATCACCAACTCTAAGAGTACCAGTCTGTACCAGAACTGAAGTAACTGCACCGCGCCCTTTATCTAGTCTAGCCTCCAAAGCTGAACCTCTAGCGTGCATGTCCGGATTCGCCCTCAAGTCCAGCGCAACATCTGCAGTTAGCAAGATGGCGTCAAGTAACTCCTGAATACCAGTGCCCTGTTTTGCCGAAACATCAACGAATATGGTCTGCCCGCCGTATTCCTCAGCAACCAGATTAAACTCGGTAAGTTGACCTCGAACTTTTGTAGAATCTGCATCTTCCTTATCAATTTTGTTTACAGCGACCACTATCGGCACGTTTGCCGACTGTGCGTGGTTGATTGCTTCAACAGTTTGTGGCATGACTCCATCATCTGCAGCAACCACCAAAACTGCAACATCAGTGACTTGGGCACCTCGTGCTCGCATTGCGGTGAACGCTTCATGTCCTGGTGTGTCTATGAACGTGACCTTCCTCTCCACACCCTCGTGCGTCAGGTGAATTTGATATGCGCCAATTCGTTGCGTAATTCCACCAGCCTCAGACTCAAGCACATTGGTTTTACGAATTGAATCCAGCAAGCGGGTCTTGCCATGATCAACATGACCCATAACAGTAACTACTGGCGGTCTTGGTTGCAAATTCTCCTCAGACGCTTCCTCTAGTGTCAGGTTGATGTCGAACTCTTCTAGTAGTTCTCTATCCTCTTCTTCTTCGGACACCATCTCGATGTTGTAACCAAGTTCAACTCCGAGTAACTCAAGTGTTTCTTCATCAAGTGATTGAGTCGCAGTAGTTGTCTCACCAAGTTTGAACAAGATCATGACCAACTTCGCCGGATTTTCATCAATGCGTTCACCAAAATCAGTAAGTGTAGCGCCCTGCCGGAGTCGAATCGTATCACCGTTGCCTCTACGAACACTTATTCCTGCAACAATTGGTACTGCAAGTGCCTCCACATTTTCTTTGTTCCGTATATCTCGCTTGTAGTCACGCTTCTTCTTCGGAGAATTATTTCCACTAGCCCCAAATGCACCACCAGTTCCTCCGCGATGATGTCCGCCACTAGCACCGCCACCGGTCCAAGTGCGCCCATTCAGAGACCTATTTGCTGTGCCAGGAGCGCCACCACCAGCGTTGTTGTTACCGCTGTTGTTTTGGAAAAAACCGTTCCAGGGTCTATTGCCACTGTTCTGATTATTTTCACCTGCGCCGTTCGCGCCCTGCCTCTGAAAATATCTTGAGTTTGATAAGTTACCGCCACTTTGCTGATTGCCAAAACTGCGGTTTTGACCACTGTTGTAGCTCGGCTTGCGCTGTCCAGCACCTGCACTAAATCTATCTCCTCGATTAGTTCGTTGTCCACCATTTGCGCCGCTGCCACCGCTGTTGTTGTTGTTCCGCTGTCCGCGACTGAATGGGTTGTATGAACCGGCCCGGATAAGTCCACCACCGTTGTTGTTATCGCGCTGCAATCTCGGGCGCGGAATTGAATACGGATTGTTGCCAATCTTCTTGCGGATGTCCGATGGCGAGGGAACCGACGCTCCACTCGGCTGCGGCTCTTTAATCTCTTTATTTTCTTTAGAATTACTTACAATTTCCTGAGTTTTTGGAGCACTTTTATCTTCTGGTTCTACTTTATCACTAGTTGAATCTAATGCATCTTTTAGTCCAATCTTCGCACTAACACTAACTGACTGCTTTTTGGAAACAGCACCAGGTTTTGCAACAACTCGTGTGCTCTCGGTCTTCGCACTAACAGAAGTTGTAGTCTTTGCAGCTTTCTGAGTTGAATCTGAACTCTTTGGTGCGTCACCAAATACTGCTCGTAGTTTGCGTTCTATTGGAGCAAGTATAGTCGAGGATGGTGACTTAACATGTTCACCCATCTTCTGCAACTCTTCAATTAAAGTCTTGCTGCTGAGCCCATACTCCTTCGCAAGTTCGTGTACCCTAATATCTGCCAAAAACTACTCACCCCACTATACCTATGTCGCTTCTTTGCTTGTTGTTTCATCTTCACTAGTTTTGTTACCATCCACAATGAGTGCATCGGAAATTATGTCTATTTTCCAACCGGTCAAGCGAGCTGCGAGTCTAGCATTTTGTCCATCTCTACCAATGGCCAACGACAATTGATACTCTGGAACAACAACATGAGCAGTTTTCGCATCGTGATCTATAATTTTAACACCAGTGGTCTTAGATGGAGAAAGTGCATTCGAAATGTAGTGTGCAGGATTCTCGTACCAGTTGATTATATCAATCTTCTCACCACCAAGTTCATTCATGACTGCACGCACTCTAGCACCCATAGGACCGATTAGTGCACCCTTCGCGTTGAATCCTTCTTTAAGCGATTTAACAGCAATCTTGGTCCTGTGCCCAGCTTCGCGTGCAATTGAAACAATCTCAGCAGTTCCTTTCTCAATCTCCGGAACTTCAAGTTCAAATAGTTTCTGCACGAGTTGCGGGTGAGATCTAGAGCAAACAATCTGCGGACCTTTAGCTCCTCTAGTAACATCAACAACGAATACGCGCAACCGCACTCCAGGTTCGTATTTTTCTCCAGGAACCTGTTCAGAAAGAGGCAGTAGCAACTCAATGCCATTTCCAGCATCAAGTTTAACTAGACCATTGAAAAATGACGCATGTAGTCCTTTCTTTTCCGCCTCGTACGCTGCTCTTTCAGACGCGACATCGCAGGGCTTGACAATTCCAGAAACAATTTGTCCTGTCTTGTCTCTAAAATTACCAAGTATGCGCAGATCTTCAGCCTGACGAATCTTCTGCAGAATAACTTGGCGCGCGGTTGAAACAGCAATGCGCCCAAAATCTTCAGGTGTATCATCAAATTCATCAGAAAACTCCAACTCGTCATCATGCCTGACCTCACCTGAACTCTCAGCATCGTCCGCAGTCAGAATCTTCTTAGCCCAGATCCGCACATGTCCAGTCTTGCGGTCGAATTCAACGCGCGCGAACTTCTGTGAACCTTCAACTTTGTGATACGCGACCAGTAAGGCTTGCTCGACAGCACAAACCGCAGAATCAAAATCTATACCACGCTCTTGCACCAACTCCCGTAAAGCACTCATGTCAATGTCCATCACTAGCCTCCTACCGTACCCCTAATTATACCATAATTTACAGTGTATCATACATTTTCTTTAATGTCAATCTTTTCAAAATATTTAATGACATATAGTGCACAATGTACTGATTTAAAAAAATAGGGAGAAACGAGTTCCTCCCTACAAAAAACTACTGTTCTTTAACTGTTCATAATTACTCAATAATCTTGGTAACCCTACCAGAACCAACAGTTCGTCCACCTTCACGAATCGCAAATCCAAGGCCCTCTTCCATCGCAATTGGCTGAATTAGCGTCACGGTCATGGTCGTATTGTCACCAGGCATGACGAGAACTGTCTCTGCAGGAAGTTCAACAACACCAGTAACATCCGTAGTTCTGAAGTAGAATTGAGGACGGTAACCTGACTCAAATGGCTTGTGGCGGCCACCCTCTTCCTTTGAGAGTACATAAACTTGTGCCTCAAACTTTGTGTGCGGAGTAACTGAACCAGACTTAGCAATAACTTGACCTCTTTCAACATCTATTCTATCAATACCGCGCAGAAGTAGACCGGTGTTGTCACCTGCTTGAGCTGAATCCATCTGCTTGTGGAATGTTTCAATACCAGTAACAGTCGTCTTCTGGAGTTCACGAATACCGACGATTTCAACCTCAGTATTGATTGGCAGAACGCCTCGCTCAACACGGCCTGTAACAACTGTTCCACGACCTGTAATAGTGAACACATCCTCAATAGGCATCAAGAATGGTTTGTCCAGATCGCGAACTGGTTCTGGAACAAATTCATCAACTGCATTCATGAGCTCCTCGATTTTTGCAGCCCATGTAGCATCTCCTTCAAGTGCTTTAAGTGCGGATACCTGAACAACCGGTGCATTGTCACCATCAAATCCTTGATTTGAGAGTAGTTCACGAACCTCCACCTCAACTAGTTCAAGAAGTTCTGGATCATCAACTGCATCTGATTTGTTCAGTGCAACTAAAAGAACTGGAACACCGACCTGACGAGCTAGAAGCACATGCTCACGAGTTTGTGCCATCGGACCATCAGTTGCAGCAACAACCAAAATTGCGCCGTCCATTTGTGCTGCACCAGTAATCATATTCTTGATGTAGTCAGCGTGTCCTGGAGCATCGACATGTGCATAATGTCTCTTCTCTGTTTCATATTCAATGTGCGCGATGTTAATAGTAATACCACGCTGCTTCTCCTCAGGCGCCTTATCAATTTCATCAAATTTGAACTCTGGATTCAAATCTGGGAACTTGCCGTGCAAGACCTTAGAAATAGCTGCGGTAAGAGTAGTCTTACCGTGGTCGACGTGACCAATTGTACCAACATTTACGTGCGGCTTTGTGCGCTCGTACTTTGCCTTTGCCATATTTTCTCCTTCATAACATAACTGGTTTACTGAGCCAGCGGATTCTCAACTCAGTTCGACAAAATCTACGCAATCATTTTGAACCTATCGAATGCGACAGTGGGCAGTATAACACAAATCTTAACGGTTTGTCAAATACTAAATTCAAAATTTTTTGTACAGTTTCATAAATCGTCAAGTTGGAATTATCAATTACCACAATATCGGAATTAACAGCGGAAGTTTTAAGGAAATTAGTAGTATTTAAATCAAGTGAATCACGAACTGCAATACTTTTAGCAGTTATTTTGACATCTTCTCCACTTTGTTTGGCCCGCCTTAATGCACGCACCTCGTTGTTTGCTGTCAACAATATCTTCAACGCTGCATTTGGTGCAACAACATCGGTCGTATCTCGTCCTTCAAGAACTATTCCTGAGCGTGCGTAGTCATCAACAATCTTCTGCTGTAGTTCAATCAAAATGCGCCGAACACCTGCATTTGACGAGATGTGGTGAACGCATTTTGTAACTGCCTCAGTTCGTATTTGAGCAGTGACATTTTGACTTGCAAGTTTCGCCAACTGCAAATTTGGGTCCAGACTTACTCCAAATCCAGTGTGAAGTCCAACACTTAAGTTTTCTGCAACAACCTCTTTTTCACTAGATTTTACAAGACAAGAAACCGCACTAAGAACACTGTTCGGTGCTCGTAGCTCAATATTATTCCTCATACAGTGAAGTGTCGCAATTCGATAATATGCACCTGTGTCCAAAAACTTGTAGTTTAACCTTTGTGCCAGAAGTCGCGCAGTTGAAGATTTTCCAGAACTTGCAGGTCCATCAATCGCTATTACGCGGTTCTCACTACTCATTGTTCGCTCGGTCATAATCTCTACTCGGCCGTAATTTGTGCACCTTCAAGTTACTTCTTGAATTGCGACGACTATTCTTGACCTCGCTCATCTTATTCAGTGCAATTGTTTCAAGTTTTGCCACTTCTGCATGTGCGAGCACCCTGGTTTTCCCTTCTGGTAGTTGCTCCAGTCGAATATTTCCAATCTGTGTACGCATAAGTTCTAGTACTTTCAGGTTGAAGTGCTCAAAAGAGCGCCTGAGAATGCGGTTTTTTCCACTGTGGATTACGACTTCAACGAGCGTCACTTTCGTGGGGTTGTTGCCAGTTTCCCCCAGCACACGCAGACGATCGAACTTCATAAACCCATCTTCAAGTTCAAAACCTTTCAAGGTCTTTTGTATAACTCCTGGTGTGAGCCGCCCCTGCAACTTCAGAATGTAAGTCTTCGCGATCTCGAAACGCGGATGCGCAATAATCTCTGCTAGATCACCGTCGTTCGTCAACAAAATCAATCCAGAAGAATCCTGGTCAAGTCTTCCGATGTGGAATAATCGACCATACCGATTACCAACTAGATCAGTTATGGTGGGGCGGTTGCGATCATCGGACATTGCGGATACAACTCCTTTTGGTTTATGCAGAGCAACTGTAATTGTGTTTGGATTCATGTTGATTTTCTGACCGTTCACACGCACCTCATTATCAACACCTGAATTCACCCGCACACCTTGCCTCGTAACGACTTCTCCGTTGAGTTCAACACAGCCAGTTGCTATCAGTTCCTCGCAGAATCTTCTTGAACCAGCACCAGCAGCCGCCAAGATCTTTTGCAATCGAATGCCCTCCACCATTACAGCTCCTCACTTTTATTCTGAGGACTACTTTTCTTCCTGAAGTCGTCAAACTCCGGAATTTCAGCAATATCTTCAGGTAAATACGGTGCTAGCGGTTCGAGTTCATCAAGACTACTTATTGCTAACCTCTCCAAAAATGCAGAAGTTGTAATGTAGTTTTCAGCATGTGAATCACCTCTTTGGCTAACTCTTTCAATTAAACCGCGAGTCAGAAGGGTTCGGAAAACTCCATCAACGCTAACTCCACGAATTGTGGCAACTTCTGCACGCGAAGTTGGCTGTTTGTATGCAATTATTGCGAGCGTTTCTAGTGCGGCTATGGAAAGTTTCGACTCCGCACTTTTCTGTATGTACTTCGAAACAACTCCGAAAAAATCCTGTGCACAGTAGAATCTCCACTGATTATCAAACTCTTTAAGTTCAAATCCGCGTGCGTGCTCGCGATATTCGCCTGACAACTTCCGCAGAGCCAACTGCACCTCGTCCTCACCAACTGCCAATGCTTTTGCTAGTTTTTGAGGGTTTTGAGGTTCTGGAACTACTATCAGAATTGCTTCTATCGCTGCTTTCAGGCCGCCTGGATATGACTTGACATCAAAACCAACTTCATCAAGATCGTTAACACTACTCGGTTTCACTACTACCTCCAATGTACTTCAAGTTGTCGAAATCTGATGCCGAAAACTGCTGCTTGAAACTCCATGAATCAGCCGCAATCCACTTGATAGTCAGTTCTTCTAGTGCTTTTTTTTGCTCAAAACTAATTGCGTTCATTTTGTAGAGTTCTAGCAATGACAGAAACCTGCTGACAACAACCACTGGCTCGTTCGTGTCACTGATCAACTGCCTGAAGGAAACCACGCCCTGTTTTTTGAGGATGCTGCAAATTCGAATACCTTGTTTAACCACGCTAACTTGACGCATGTGGATGTGCTCCAACGAAACTCCTGCGTTCGCAATCTGCTGAGTAAGGAATGCGGCGGCTGCATATGCGGCAAGTTGTTTCGAGGTCGTAGTCCATGCGAGCTTTGGTAATACAGCAGCAAAATTGTGCGGAAGTGGTATTTGGCGCGGAATTGATTGTCCACACACTTCAAACCGTTGAACAAACTTGACCGCAATATCCTTGTATGCCTTATACTGCAACAACTTCACAAATAACAAGTCCCGCGCCTCCAGTAGATCAAGATCTTCAGGTGTTATATCTTCAGAACCTGGCAACAAACGAGCAGCTTTGAGATCTAGTAGAATTGCCGCAATCAGTATGAATTCAGAAATCTCATCTAGGCGTTCCTTTTCCTTTGTCAACTGTTTTACGTACCCTATAAATTCATCAGTTATGTGCGACAAACTGATGTTGGTTATGTCCAGTTTCCGCTTGGAGATCATTGACAACAAGATCTCGAAAGGACCTTCAAAATCATCAAGATGCACATTGAACTGCATATCAGTTCCCGCTAGTTTCTTCGAAGGTTGTTCATCTAACTGCAACAACTGTTCGTCTAAAACTCCAATCACTAGTCTAATGCACCTCGTTGTATGAGTTCTGCTGCAAGTTTTCGGTATGATGACGCGGATGGGTGGTTTGGTGCAAATTCAGTTACGGGCTGCGCCGCTACTGTAGAGTCCGGAAACTTAACCGTTCTGGCAATTGTTGTGTGCAGGAACTTGTCACCAAACGCGTTGTAGATGGACTCAACAACCTCAAGGCTATGATGAGTACGTGAATCAAACATAGTTGCAAAAATACCATCTAGTTGCAGCGACTTGTTCAGGCGAAGGCGTACCTTTTCAATGGTGTCGATTAGTAGTGCGACTCCTCGAAGTGCGAAATACTCAGTTGCAAGAGGAATTAGAACACCATCTGCCGCAGTCAATGCATTAACAGTTAGAAGTCCAAGTGATGGCTGGCAGTCGATGAGTATGAGGTCGTAGTTTGGCTTGAGTTTCTCCAAAATTGTGCTCAAAATACTCTCGCGCGCAACTTCATTTACCAGTTGCACTTCTGCTGCAGAAAGTTCAATGTTCGCTGGAATAATGTCCAGATTTGGGGTGTTCGTGTGTGCAACAGCGGTCATAGGGTCAATCTCATCATTGTAAAGTAGTTCATATATTGTAACAGCTTGATCATACGAGTTGATTCCGAGACCAACTGACGCAGCACCCTGAGGATCAAAGTCAACAAGTAGCACTTTTCGTTCAAGTTCAGCAAACACAGCACCTAAATTGATTGTACTAGTTGTTTTTCCCACTCCACCTTTCTGATTACACATCGTTATAACACGTGCATGACCGTGCTTTTTTGATGGTTTAGGCTTCTCAAAGTCTTCGTATTCTCGCCCCACAATATCCTTCATACCTATATTATAGCACAACTTTTTCTAAACTTCTTGCTGACGAGGTTAGCGCTTTTAATGGGACTTTTGCTGCGCAAAAGGCAATTTATTCGCGCGAACCAAAGCCTAGCAATCCAAACTCAAACGAAGTAAGCTATCCACCGTAAGAACCTGTGTGGAATTTCGGTTCGCGCATTTGGTCGCGTTTTGCTTTACAAAACACTGTTTTGCGTAGACTCACTCCTCCCTCACCCCATCATGTGCTCCACCTCAACAGGTGTGAGCATCCTCTTCAACATATTTTGAGGACTTGAATATGCCTACACCTGAATTACGTCCTCACTCATGACTTCCTTTTTTTACGAGGTGTCCAGCAATCTCGCAGTTGAGTTTGCTGCGCCAATTCTCGGTGTAAGTTTTGGTGTTTTTCAGTAACTCCTCACAGAACGCTGCAACATCATCACCCGTGATTTCAAGCACACGCCTGCCCACTTCCCGCGCTTTCTTCAAAAAGGTCCAGTAGATCGGCTTGGACGTTCAACATATCATCATACTCAGCACCTGCCGCGGAACTGCCACATATGAGTCTGGATTTTCGTGAAGACAAAGCGGTAATCCTCTGGCAACGCAATCTACGCGCCATCATTTGTTTGTATTTACGCTCCTGTTCAAGCATACACTTGAAATTGAAATAGTCACTGAAAAAGTTAGACATTTTTTACTTCCTTAAGTTCATTAATTTTTGACGCCACGAATTCTCACCTGGTCCAGAAAGTGCCCCAGCTAAAAGTCAAGTGCCTGAAATGAAATGTCAAGTGCCTTAACTGAATGAGTGAGAAAGCCCAGCGAAATGTAATCAACACCTGTATTCGCGAACTGTCGCAGATTTTCTAGTGTAATTGAGCCAGAGCACTCAATGATGATATACTCAGGGACCAGTACCCGCATTCTCTTGACTTGGCTCGGCGCGCAGTTATCGAACATGATTATATCTACTCCTGCATCAACAGCCTCCAGAACTTGGTCTTCGTTGGTGACTTCAACCTCAATTTTCTGCGTGTGTCCAATCTTGCTGCGTAACTTTTTAACTGAGGCAGTAATCGAGCCAGAAAACGCGATGTGGTTGTCCTTTAGCATCAGTGCATCATACAGTCCAAAACGATGGTTATATCCACCGCCAATTCTAACTGCGGCTTTATCAAATATACGAAGACCTGGCGCAGTTTTGCGCGTGTCGCATATTCTAATAGTAGGATCACCCAATTTTTCAATCGCCAACTTCGTGTTCAAAGCAACTGCGCTCATCCGCTGCAACAAATTCAGGGCAACTCGTTCCCCCGCAAGCAGAACCTTCACATCCGCATGCACTCTAGCAATTACATCACCTGGTCTCATTCCGCAACCGTCCTCAATATGTGCCTCAAACTTGACATCGCCCAACTCTTCAAACACCAGCTTTGCAACATCAACTCCCGCAACAATTCCACTACTTTTTGCGACGAACATCGCTTCTTTCTCAAGTGTTTGGTCACCAAAAACAGCTGATGAACAAACATCTCCAGTACCAATATCTTCTAGTAGAAACTCCGCGATCTTCTTGCGTGCGACAGTAGTATTCATGTGTCCTCCTCAATGTAGTGCGCGCCCAAACTGCTAGTCCTCTTAAGCGAGGCGGCTGCAATTTCTCGCGCTATTAGTACCAAGTTTTCTTGCTCATTTGTGCACTTGTCCAGAGCAATTTTCTGCGTGTCGAACTTCGACAACCACCTCAGAAAATCTCGGAGTTTTGCCGAACTACGCATAATTCCAATACTACTCCAGGATCGTTCCTGAAACTCCTTAAGGTCAGGAACATACACAATTTCCGGTCTAGTTGCCTGAACCGCCTCGATCTGCGTGTGCTGAGTAGTCAGCTGCAAGTTCAAAACATCTTCCGCCACTTTCTTGCTGAAAACCAGGCACTCCAGAAGTGAGTTGCTCGCCAATCGGTTCGCCCCATGAGCACCAGTTGATGCAACTTCTCCAACGGCGTACAGATTCTGCACGCTCGTTCGCCCAAACTCATCCACGTACACACCACCCATGAAGAAATGTGCGGCTGGTGTGATGGGAATTAGCTCTGTGTTCACACCTGCCTCTCGTAGTTTTTCAGCGATGAACGGGAACTTTTCCGCGAAGTTAGTGCAATTACTAGTGTCCAAAAACACATCTTTTCCGGAGTTGATCTGATTAATGATCTCGCGGCTAACAACATCGCGCGTCGACAAGTCACCATATTTGCCCCTGTTTTTCATGAAGTACTCGTCATCGCTGTTGACCAGTTTTGCACCCACACCTCGAAGCGCTTCTGAAATCAACGTGCGCCCCTCGTTTTTCAGCAAAGTTGGATGAAACTGCACAAACTCCATGTCCCTCAACTGCGCACCCGCACGTTTGGCCAGCGCAAGTCCATCTGCAGAAATCGTAAAGTTGTTGGTATTGAACTTATACATCTTCCCCAATCCACCAGTTGCCAAAACAACAACGTCGGCAATCTGCACCATTTCACGATTCTGTGCGTCCAAAAACCGAACACCGTAAATTTCACTACTATTTGCGGCACTACGCACCAGCAGTTGAGTAACAAATGCATCTTCAATTACTTTAACATTCTTAAACTTGGACTGCACAAACTCCAGAACTTTTCTACCAGTAAAATCTCCACCAGCGTGCAGAATTCGAGGAATAGAATGTGCGCCTTCCAGTCCGAAATCCAGAGCACCGTCAGCACGCCTGTCGAATTCCATACCTTCCTGAATTAGTTCCTCTGCTGCCCTTTTGCCCTCAGTTACCAAAAGTCTCAGATTATGCTTGTCGTTGTGGTGTGCGCCCGCAAGAAGTGAGTCCTGAAAATGCAGGTCAACCGAATCTCCCCCACCAATTGCAGATGCTATTCCACCTTGTGCAAGTGCAGAATTCGCATCCAGCAACTTGCCCTTTGTCAGAAGTGTAACCTCGCAGTCATTTTGCAAGAACTGAGCAACTCTAGAGCCCGCAAGACCTGAACCGATTACAATCACCCTCTTCTTGTCCGCAGTCATCTTGCACCCTCAATCGCTAGACAAATTTCACCTTTTAGCTCGCGCTTTCGGGCAACTTCAACCAATTCTACAAGTTTTGCGCGCACTACCTCTTCGTGCGGCTTGGTCAACTCGCGGCAGATGGCACCATGTCTATATTCGCCGAACACTTCAAGCATGTCCTCCAAGCAACGAGTGACCCTATACTTGCTCTCCAAGAATATCATGGTGCGTTCTTCTGTTTGCAGTTTCCTGAGTGCGGCAAGTCTTGATGCCGTTTTCGGTGGCAAAAACCCCTCAAATGTGAACCTGTGAACTGGCAGCCCAGAAAGAACTAGTGCTGTCAGCGGCGCAGAAGGTCCGGGGATGCAGGTCATGGGTATACCGTTGCTGATGGCTAACTGCACCAGTTTATATCCAGGGTCATTTATTAGTGGCAGTCCAGCATCCGACACTAGAACAACATCCATCTTCGCCTGAAGTATACTCAGCAAACTCTCCAGTCTGGAACTCTCGTTGTGATCATGTAAACTAACAACTTTTGCGTGCAGGTTCAAGTTCAGGCGCCTGCACAAATCAGCAAATACGCGCGTGTCCTCCGCCAGAACCACATCTGCCTCTTCTAGTTTTTGCACTAAACGAGCGGATGCATCCAGGTGATTACCAATCGGAGTGGCTGCAAGTGTCAACATGCGCATATTATAACACATGCCTGTGACATTTTGCGTACCTTTACGTCTACGGCAACTACCAGAATATAAACTACTTGACCTTTGTCAGAACGCCGCTCTTGATCTCGTAAACATTTTGACAGTGCGAGAACATTGGCATCATCAAGTGCAGCAGATGGCTCGTCGCAGAAGATGACCTTAGCGTTCTTGAGTTCGCACTCGCAAGTGCAATTCGTCGCTGCTCACCGCCACTTAACGAGTAGATGAACGCATCAATTTTGTTGCCAAGACCGACTTACTCAAGTGCGGCAACCATCTTCTTGCGCCTTGCTTGCTTGGGCAACTTGGAAAATGCCTGCGCTAGCTCCAGATTCGCCTGAACAGTCCAGTTATCACCAGTCCGTAGTTCTGAAAAATGAAGCTCACGTTTTGCGGTAGAGCACAATACGCTGCTGATATGACAAATTGGTAACATCTTTCTAGTCGTAGAAAATACTACCACCGTCCACCTTTTCGAGCAACGAGACACAATTTAGCAAAGTAGTTTTACCCGCACCACTTCTTCCAGTTAACGCACTCATCTGACTCAAAAACCACAGATACATTATAACTAAATAGCGGCTCTTTCGCGTATGCCTTCCAAATATTCCGTAGTTCAATCTTCATAAAAACCTCTTTCTTAAAATACTACTACTAATTTTCGCTGAACTGTTATTTATAACCATTACTCACCGCTCCTCCATTCACAGCTGCTGATGATTTTTTAAAAGCCGTCGATTTAGTGCAAGTGCAGAAAGGATGAAGAAGTAGCACTAACTGCAACAAGTATGAATAATATTTCAAGTGTATAACCGATGGAGCCTCCGAATGCAAAATACGCCAGCAAAACTGAAACAACTGGAATGATACTTATCTGAGTGATGAATTTTCCATTTATTTTACTAAATGTTAGACTATGAGTTGTCTTCGCGAAGATTACGCGCTTGTTCTTGTTAAAATACACTATGCACAAAATA
>AXYY01000071.1 GCA_000485475.1 Candidatus Ancillula trichonymphae ImTpAt | reverse complement strand
ACGACTATCCTTGTACTTATGTGGTGATCTAATTACACAATACCTGTTAGTTTTCGTAGGTAGAGGCACAGGCCCCACAACATGTGCACCAACACGAGTAACAGTATCGACAATTTTCTTTGCCGACGCATCAATCACCTCGTGGTCGTAAGCCTTCAGTCTTATCCGGATCTTTTGTCCCGCCATATCTTCTCCTCTGTTCGTTTGCTACAACTTCGCAAAACTACACCAGCAATTAACATGACCCAAACAGCACAACTACCAAAATAGTCGTTCATCAATTACCAGCAAGATCTGCAAAATGGTAGATTCGCTTATAACTTGACACCTTTGAGATACATACACAACACAGAACACACAGCAAACCTAGCAAAACTGCTAAGTCAGTAACATATATGGTCTACATGCAATACGTATCCACGAAGTAGTCGCAAAACAACTGCCACGAAAATCCATAAGGAAATTCAACAGAAAATAATCTCTGACAACTCCATACAAGGCGTACGCCGCTGTAGTATAGCACAGATATTTTCAGTTGTCAAACAAAAAATCAAGTTTATTCTACTTTCTGCACAAAACTTCTCGAAAACTGTTCAAATTGGGCATAAACATCAGTAGATTCATGTGCTTGTACAAACTTGTGTTATAACAACTCCGAGAAGGGAAATTGGGGAGGACCATGGGCGAAGTTGTCATCAGTGCGCGTGGACTCAGTAAGGTTTACGGCGAGGAAGAGCGTCATTTTGAGGCGCTTAGAGGTGTAGATCTGTCAATTTCAAGAGGTGAACGAGTTGCTATTGTTGGTAAAATCTGGAAGTGGCAAATCGACGCTCATGCACTTGCTAGCACTTCTAGATTCTGCAACAAGTGGCGAAGTCTTTATAAAGAGACAGATGCACGCGAATTAAGTGCTCGTCAGCTGAACAAGTTGCGTAATCAGACGTTTGGCTTCGTTTTTCAGCAGTTTTTCATGAACGCGAACGATTCTGTTCTGAATAATGTGTTGCTACCACTCAAAATCAACTGGACAAAACGCAGCGCCCGCAAAAAAATTGCACAAGATGCTCTGCGGGCAGTTGGGCTCGAGTACAAGATAAAGTCGAAGGCGGGAAACCAAAAACAGCGCATGTGCATAGCGAGGGCAATTGTAAACAGTCCAAGCATAATCTTCGCTGATGAGCCAACTGGTAACCTGGATTCTGAAACCTCCGAGCTAATTGAGGACCTGCTTTTTGGACGACTGCAGAAGCAGAGGAACATAACTCTGATAATTGTGACGCATGATCCTGAATTCGCAGAAAAGTGCGACAGGCAGATTGTGATAAAAGATGGAAGATTGTTATGCAGAATCTCGTGAATCAGAAGTTGCACGAATGTGCTGTTAAAGTCACAGGAGTTCTGAATTCTTTCACTGGTTGGTGGCGGTAACTCTGTGCTGAACGCGAAAGCATACAGCAATATGCAGAATTTCATCACAGAAAGTGTTCCTGAGTTGCTCAAATCTGGTTTCTCAAGTTTTCAGGTCATACTGGATGATGCGATCACTTCTGAGCAAGTTGAGGAAACTAAGGCTGCAATCATTTCTGCGGGATATTATGCTTCAACAGTTTTCGACACAATTGGCACGGTCATGTCAGCAATCAATCTTATCACGTGAGTTTTGATTGCGTTCGCGGCGGTCGCACTACTTACTAGCCGCAGCTTTTGGAATTGTTAACACGCTCTACATGTCCGTCCTAGAGCGCACACACGAAATTGGACTAATGAAAGCTATGGGGATGAGAGTTCTTCGCGTATAATTTGGTATGTTTTCAGTTGAAACGATTCTCATAGGCTTTTGGGGTTCACTTCTTGCAACACTAGTTTCAATGGGCGTCGGAAAGGCCATCAACGTGATTGCAAGGTTGACAATTTTGAGGGGACTGCCAGAAATTCACGCCGATGAAGTACACAGTAGTTGATATACTAAATGTGATGTTTGTTATCATGTTAATTGTATTTCTTGCTGGCACACTTCCTGCCAGAAAAGCATCCAGACAGAATCCAATCGACGCGCTGCGCTACGAGTGGCAGTTATCTATCTACTTTTCGCACACTTCTAGACTTTCTAGGTACTTTTCAGCATCAATTGCAGCCTTTGCACCAGAACCAGCAGCAACTACCGCCTGCCGATATTGAGGGTCAACTGCATCACCAGCAGCAAAAACACCAGGAATGTTAGTTCTTGAAGAATTGTTGAGCACCTTGATGTAACCAAACTCATCAGTTTTAGCAGATCCTGCAAAAATACCAGTAGTTGGAGTTGAACCAATTGCTATGAAAACACCATCAGTTGTGAGTTCATGAGTTGAATTCGTCTCGATGTCCTTCAAAACAACCGCCCGCACACCTGAATCGTCGCCGCGTATTTCGTGCACAACTTGCGAAGTCAGCAACCTGATTTTGGGGTTTTGGCGTGCGCGATCTAGCATAATCTTCGACGCCCTGAAATCTGCGCGCCTATGAATTATGGTCACAGAAGTTGCTAAATGTGCAAGATAAATCGCCTCTTCCATCGCAGTATCACCACCACCAACCACAATTAGATCCTTGCCCTTGAAGAAGTAGCCATCACAAGTTGCACAGTAGGAAACACCTCTTCCAGCGAACTCTTTCTCACCAGAACAATCCAGGTGCCTGTATTTGCTACCAAGTGCCAAGATAACTGCACGCGCATGATATTCATCTTCAAGTTGTGTGTGTAGGACCTTATTCGTGCCAGAAAAATCGACTGCTTCAACTTCATCCATAACGTAAGTTGCACCAAACCGCTCGGACTGCACCTTGATCTTTTCTACAAGTTCACCGCCACCAATTCCGCTGGGAAAACCGGGGAAGTTCTCAATATCAATTGTGTTGACAAGTGCGCCACCTGGTGAAGTCAGCCCCGTCAAAACAACTGGCTGTAGATTCGCGCGCGCAGCATAAATCGCGGCGGTTGCACCAGCAGGTCCTGCACCGACTATCAAAACATCAACTTGCTTTTTCACCACTACACCTCAACGCTCGTTGACGATAACCCGGATCTTGTGCTGAACTTGTGGATGCGTGCGCCAAACCGTTAGAAATATCCTGAATGACAAGTTTTTGAATACCGAACTGAGCACCGGATTTGCTGAAAGCCCCGATATTCGTACTCACAACAACGAATGCGAACAG
>AXYY01000070.1 GCA_000485475.1 Candidatus Ancillula trichonymphae ImTpAt | reverse complement strand
AAACCGTGCAATTGAATCTGCAAAAGTTGCAAACTGTTCTTCCAATTCGGGAAGTTTACGACTCAAAGCAGAAAATCCAACAGATACATATCGAGCACATCGTGCCATGTTCTGTGGTATATCTCTGCTTTTAATTGCCGCTTTCAACTTGAGCGCAAACTGTATCATTTTCTGCTCCACAAGATAAATCTGACTGAACTCTTTTGCTTCTTGCTCATTATTAAATGCAAAATCTGCACGCACGAGGGGTTGTCCTTTTAAGGCTGCTTTCCACTCGTCACGAAGTATGTTAATGGTTATTAAACCATGCGCCAAAGAACCACCGCTATACCACAGTAATGTTTGGTGCTTTTGAATTCACTATCAGTTGCTTTAAGTTGCACTTGACAACCAACAATTTGGCTCATAAACTTGTCCTTAAATCGCAGCTTCATTAGCACATCCAGAGAGCAAAGTCTACACACAAACTCATCTTCACTGTTATTTGAGGCGAACGCTTCCCTCACTCGTCGTTCTAAAACTCTTCTTGGTAATTCATACTCTTTTGCGTTATAAATATGTTTGTTTTTGATGAATTCGTTGAGCTTATCAATACCCTCCTCACCATGTTTTTCATCTTGTTTGTATTCTTTCTTTGAGTGGTGATTATATTCAGCAGATTTAAGTGGTCTAATCCACGGAAATACTTTTTCTAAATGCATACGGACTGCATCATTCTTCCATCCAATATTCGAATCTGACCATCTTTGAACCGTTTGCTCTAAACGCATTAAAAACGAAGCGAATGTGATCATTTCCATTACTACTTTTACCGTGACGAATTGCTACCCAGTTCAAATCATCACGCCAGTTTTCATTGTGGTCAATATCAATGAACTTGGCATATTCGTGTGCGATTAGTTCCCATTCTTCATCTAGATATTCTTCGCCTTCAGGTAAAGAAAACACAATATGTTTGTTATGTCTTGGGTCACTTGTAACATTGCTTGGCGTAAATAAATTGATATATTCTGTCACTTCTTTAACTTGTTCTTTAGTTATTTTTTACCCGTTCTGCTTACTAAAAACACACGACTTGAAACCACAACATATTGGTTTTCCTGTTCGTTTTGATATCTTGCACCGAATAAATAATTTATAAGTCCATCTACTTTTTTTGAGATAAATTTGAACATTTTCCAAAACTTCAAGTGGTACTGTTTCAGGTTGTTCGAGAATTCGCTGTGCACAATATTTATTCTTGGTTAGCCCTTTTTTTTAGACCTCCACAGATAAAGATAGATAGCCCCTGCAAGCAAGTTTAGTTTATTGCTAACATAAACACTTCTTGCAAAATGACTACCCACACAATATTAAACGCAGGATTTGGGCGTGTTTGCACTAGTCCTGTGCGTGCGTGCGGGCGCGTAAGTTAGCGGAGTTTGCGGAGCAGCAGCAAACGCCACCTTGCGTGAACCGTAGGTGGGCCCAATCTTACACATGAGTAGAAACACTCAGCACATGTGGAAAACCAGCGCGGACTTCGACTCACCTAGAGTTGTACAACATCAGGAGCTAGTACTGACCGGACGCTGTAGTTCAAATCAGAACTGGTTGCACCACGCTTGAAAAGTTGCTCAGCAAGATATGCAACCATCTCCCCATTATCCGTGCACAAACTTGGTGCTGGAATGTGCAGGTCTAGTTGTTCGTTTTGGGCGAAGTCATGCAATTTTTCGCGTAACTGAGAGTTCGCGGAAAATCCACCGCCCAAAACTATACTGGTCAACGAAAAGTCGTCAAGTGAACGCCTTATCTTCGTTAAAATCACATCTGCAACACTTTCCGCAAATGAAGCACAAAAATCGTTCAGATTAACTCGCTGCTCTTTTGGCAATTCTCGTTGTCGTTCCAAGTCATAAATTGCGGCCGTCTTCATGCCTGAGAACGAGAAATCATACTTGTGCTCTTTATCGAACTTCGGATCAGTCAACGGTCTAGGAAAATCTAACGCATCCTTTCTACCACCTTGCGCGAGCAGGTCGATTTGTGCACCCGCAGGATAAGTAAGCCCCAAAACACGTCCAACTTTATCAAACGCCTCGCCCGCAGCGTCATCAAGAGTTGATCCAACAAGCTGGAAGTTTAAATCATCAACCACAACTAGCGATGTGTGTCCACCAGAAATTATAACGCCCAAGAACCGTTTGGGTAGTTCGCGTTGATGCTCGTGCGTAGATATACCTGAGGCGAATATATGTGCGTCAACATGATTCACTGCATAAATTGGACAGGACAGACCAAGTACAATTCCCTTCGCAAATGCGGCACCAGCAGCAAGACAACCAACCAGACCAGGGGCACTCGCAT
>AXYY01000069.1 GCA_000485475.1 Candidatus Ancillula trichonymphae ImTpAt | reverse complement strand
AATTTTTGTACCAGACGATTACGATTCAACGCCCCTGGAAGGTAAAACTACTGCTGAACTCACCGCAGAGCAGAAAAACTGCATCTCGCACCGTCACGAAGCGCTGAGTAAAATCAACCCCAAGTTAGTGCAACTATTTGATGACTAATTGCCGATTTTCTTGAAGTGTACCAACTCGGCCTTGATAAATGCGTCCAAATCACCGTCTAGAACCGCACCTGTGTTCCCAGTCTCCACAAGCGTCCGCAGATCCTTAACGAGTTGATATGGCTGAAGAACATAGTTTCGAATCTGGTCTCCCCAAGACGCCTTGACATCTCCCGCCAATTCCTTCTTCTGCGCGACCTCCTCTTGCTTCTTAAGCATCAAAAGTCTGGATTTCAGCAGGCGCATGGCATTTTGACGATTCTGAATCTGCGACTTCTCATTTTGCATACTCACGACGACTCCTGTTGGCAAGTGCGTAATCCTAACTGCGGAATCCGTTGTATTAACGCACTGCCCGCCTGGTCCAGACGCTCGGAAAACATCAACTCGTATATCCGAATCCTCAATTTTTACATCATCAGTTTCCTCGATGAGCGGAATTACCTCAACAGCTGCAAAACTGGTCTGGCGCTTGCCTTGTGCGTTAAATGGACTGATCCGGATCAACCTATGAGTGCCAGACTCAAACTGCAACTTCCCGAATGCGTAGGGCTCCTGAATTTCCAGACTAACTGACTTGATCCTGGTTTCCTCAGCATATGAAACATCAGTTACGGTGTACTTCCAGCCAGAAACTGCCAAATATCTTGTGTACATTCTGAACAACATCTGCGCCCAATCAGCAGCCTCAACTCCACCAGCACCAGAACGAACCGACAAGATTGCGCCTCTAGCATCAAACTCATCACCAAGAAGAGTTTCTATCTCCAATTCCTGCAGCATGGAGGACAACTTAGAGTGGTGTACTTCAACTTCCTGATTAAAATCATGCAGTTCACTTTGATCTCCGCTCATTTTGAGCTCGGACAACATTTCTAGAAGTGCCTGAAAATCATCAATTTCACGTTCCAACTTCTCAAGTTGTGTTAACTGCTTTTTCCTCGATGCGAATTCAGCTGTAACTTTCTGCGCACGACTTGGGTCGCTCCAAAAATCAGGCTCAGAAGTCTTCTTCTCAAGTTCAAGTACAACAGAACGCAACTGCGCAGGGTTCAACATTGCAACAACTTGCTGAAACTTACCACGCAACTCTTCTAGTTCTAGCTCAAAACCTACAGCCACAACGTAACTATCTAGTCAAACTAGTCTTCTTTAGTGTTCGCCTCTCAGTCTTTTTAACCTCAGTTTGTGCGTTTTCAGTCTCCGCACCTTCTGGGGTTTTGACATCAGCTGCCAACTTGCGCTCGTTTTTGCTGGACACAAGTTCAATAACTGCCATTTTTGCTTGATCACCTTTGCGGTTCTCAATCTTAACAATTCTGGTGTAGCCACCACTCCTGTCCCTAAAATCCTGGGCAATTACGGTCATCAACAGCTCAACAACTCCTTTATCACGAATTCTAGTCAAAATTTGACGACGAGCAGCTAAAGTACCTTTTTTGGCGATTGTAATCATGTGTTCAACGACTGGTTGAAGACGCTTTGCCCTCACAAAAGTTGTCTTGATTTTCGAATGCCTGAACAGTTCCGTCGCCAAGTTGGACAAAATCAACCTCTCATGTGCAGGTGAAGATCCTAACCGTGCTCCTTTAGTTGGTGTTACCATGTATTTCCCTCTCTTAATTCCTCTTGCTGCTTTTATCAGCTAGTTCCAAACCTCGCTCTTGAAGCGTTTCCTTAATCTTCTCAACAGAAGTACGCCCCATAGCACTTAACTCAAGCAATTCCTTTTCTGTCGTTCGAATCAACTCACCAATTGTCAGTATTTTATTATGACGCAAGTTGTTATATGCTCTTTGCGGTAAGTCCAACAACTCAATGCCCTCATCAAGGGCAAATGTTGGTTCAGCTGAAACAAATCCTGCAACTTTTTCACCAATCTCGATTCCCTCAACTTCCTCGTTTAGGGAGGAAACTAGACCAAACAGCTCGATGAGCGTTTTACCAGCAGAAGCAATAGCATCAAGTGGCGAAATACTAGGCTTAGTCTCAACATCAAGAACAAGTTTGTCGAAGTTCGTGTGCTGTCCAACGCGGGTCGCCTCAACAGAAAAAGTAACTTTAAGCACTGGCGAGTAGATTGAGTCAACAATAATTCTGTCAATCTCAATGTTCGGATTCAACTTCTTGTTATTCTCCGCAAATACATATCCACGACCTCGCTCAACAACTAATTCCATATCAAGAGTTCCCTTTGAAAGTGTTGCAATGTGCAGGTCCTTGTTGTGAATTTCAATTCCATTAGATGTTTTAATGTCGCCAGCAGTCACAGGACCTGGTTCGTCCTTGGTCAACCAAATTGTCACAGGATCATTATTATCACTTGAAACAACCAAATTCTTGATGTTCAGAATAACTTCAGTTATGTCTTCCCTGACGCCTTCTTTTACTTCAAATTCGTGATGAACACCGTTAATTTTAACCGAAGTAACTGCAGCACCTGGAATTGAACTTAGCAGCGTTCTGCGCAAAGAATTGCCGAGCGTATAACCAAAACCTGGTTCCAAAGGTTCAATTGTGAACTTATATCTACTATCGGTTATCTTCTGATGCGAAATTATTGGTCGTTGTGTTATTAACATAATATTCCCTTTCCTGAGCTACTGTACAAACTACCTAAATTTAGACTCTACGACGCTTCGGCGGTCTGCATCCATTGTGCGCCTGAGGAGAGACATCAGTAATTGATACAACCTCCAAACCTGCAGTCGTTAATGAACGGATCGCAGTCTCGCGACCGGGTCCAGGACCTTTAACAAAAACGTCTACTCGCTCAACGCCATGCTCTGCAGCTTTTGATGCCGCAGCTTCAGCCGCAATTCCCGCAGCATAAGGTGTGGACTTTCGACTTCCCTTGAAACCAGCATTTCCGCCTGAGGCCCACGCTATGACAGCACCTGACGGATCAGTAATCGAAATAATCGTGTTGTTAAAAGTCGACTTGATGTGTGCGTGACCAGAAGGTATATTCTTCCTGACTTTTCTCTTGCTTTTAATATTTGTCTTAACAGCCATTTATAAAACCTCTTTCTACTTTGCCTTCTTCTTACCTGCAACTGTACGCTTGGACCCTTTACGAGTCCTAGCATTAGTCTTCGTCCTCTGACCATGAACTGGTAACCCACAACGGTGCCTCAAACCTTGGTAAGTTCCAATTGATACTTTCCGCTTGATGTCCGAAGCAATTTCACGGCGTAAATCACCCTCCATCTTATAATTCGCTTCAAGATAATCGCGAAGCTTGATCAAATCAGATTCTTGCAGATCCTTGACGCGCACATCCGGACTAACTCCAGTAGCCGCAAGTGTCTGGGCCGCACGAGTGTGCCCAACACCAAATATATACGTAAGAGCAACCTCAAGTCGCTTCTCATTTGGGAGATCAACCCCAACCAATCGTGCCATATTCTTCCTCGCATTTTCAACTACTTCGCACTACAAGTTGCAACACACAACGGCGTTAACAATTCATACTGCACAGTAACGGCTGGTCTTCCCAGTTATCACCCGAATCAGCATATCGGCTCAAGCCAGCACTCAAGGTAGTTTGTGATAACCAGATTACTTGTTAGCCTTGACGCTGTTTGTGGCGCGGATTCTCGCAGATTACACGAACCAGACCGTCACGCCTAATCACGCGACACCTCTCGCAAATCCTCTTAACAGATGGTCTAACCTTCATCTTTTCCCTTAAGCTTCCAAACAATTTCAATACTCCCAGGGAGTATAACACATTTTCTTCAGTTTGTCAAGTATTTTCATAAGAAATTTTTCTACGAGCTCTAATTTTCTTCATCCTGCACCTTGCTCGCTTTGGTGAGGACACATATTTTACGCGCTCAAGAGTCAACCCACTAGGGTTAGTTGGACCAGTTGCACCACAGCGCACTTTGGCGTCAAGACACTGCCTCATCCAGTTGATTGGGCGTTTTTCAAGTCCGACAAATATTGCCGCACCAACTAGTGAGCGCACCATGTTGTATGCAAATGCGTCAGCTGTCAAGGTTGCCACAATCAGGCCCCTGTCTTTTCCGCACTTGACTCGCTTGAACTTGAAGTATTTCAAGTTGCGGATAGTTGTCGCACCTCGTCGAAACTTCACAAATGCTGCAAAATCATGAACTCCAGTGAATCCGTACACCGCTTTATTCATCTTCGTTACGTCAAGTTTTCTAAATGTGTTGTGTACATCAACGGTCCGTAGCGGATTCGGATAAGGTGAATCGCAAATGCGGTACTTGTATGTTCGCTCGGACGCCCAGAAACGTGCGGAAAAATCATCGGGTACCCGCACCAACTTGTACGCCGTAATGTCATCAGGTAGCACACGGTTAAGCCGCCTGAGCGCGCCGCACAAATCTAAATTCGCAGTTTCATCATCAAAATGCACCACCTGGTGCTTCGCATGAACACCCGCATCGGTCCGGGCCGTAACCACTACTGAAACGTCCGTCTTCCAGCGATTTGGCAGCACCTTCGATAATCCGAGCTCCAGCTGCGCTTGAACAGTGCGTAGACCAATTTGCTTGGCGTAACCGCTGAAGTGTGTGCCGCAGTATGCAAAATCTAGGCGGTATCTGGGCATCAGAGGACCGTCATAGGATCTATATGATGACCGTTCTTCCAGACTTCGAAGTGTAGATGGCATCCAGTTGACCAGCCAGTTGAACCAACGTACCCGATAACTTGTCCGCGAGAAACCCACTGTCCAGCGGAAACTGCAAAACCGCTCAGGTGGTAGTAACGCGTTAACCAGGAAATTCCGTTCGACACACCGTGATTCAGGACAACTCTCAAAGCACCGCCTTCATTATATGAGATGTTCGCCATTTCAACTTTTCCGTCGGCTACAGCAAAAATTGGTGCGCCACAAGGAGCTCCGAAGTCCGTCCCCGTGTGATTCGCAACATACGGATGAGTGGGGTCGTAGCCATAAGGCGCAGTTATGCGGTGGTAAGTTGTCGGATACGAAAAAATACCACCTGAGCCGTCATAATCTGCACCCTTGGCCGCTAAAGCTGCCATATCTGCCGCGATTTTCTGCTGTTCTGCTAACTGTGCAGCTTTCTGCGCCTCAAGATTTTGTTTTTGCACTTGAAAATTTGCGCGCTTCTGGACAAGCTCCACCTTCATGTTTTCGACTTGACTAGCCCAATTCTCCGCCTGCGCTTTGGCTTCTTTCAGGGCAATTTTGCTCTCGTCTGACTGGCGCTTGAGGTCTTCAATCAGGTTGTTCACTATGACTAGCCGTGCATCTTTTCCCAGTGCATCTGCTTTTGATGCGGCCGCAATATTGAGCAAGCGCGAGCTCATCTTGGCATTAGTTTCTTTTTCTTCAAGATTTTCAATGAAGTTGTCAGATGACGAGGCGGAAAAGAACAAGTTCAGTGACTGCACTTCCTTATCTCCTCGCATTTCTTCACGCGCACTAACTGCAACCGCAAGTTTTTGTGCATCCACCTGTTGAATTGCCAAGTCCAGCTGTTTTTCAATCCGCTCCTTATCTTTTGCCGCAGCCTCCATGCGTCTGTCGATTTTCTGCGACTTCTCCTGTGCTTTTGCGTAGTTGTCATTGGCCACTTCGAGTGCGGCATTTGCAGCTGGTATTGTATTCTTCTCCAAATTATCCACCTCAGCCTCAACATGCGCAATCGTTGAAGCAACGCCGTCAATTGCAGAATTCGTATTCGCTAGAGATTTTTGGTTCTGTGAGTTCGCCTTATAAACTTCATCAGGATTGTTGGCATCGTAGGAGATAGCAAATTTAGGATACGCAAAGGACAAGATAAGTATTAAAAACGTACACAAAACCGTTGAAAACTTGTTAATTTTTCTACTTCTTACATCATTTTGCACAATTTTACCTTTCTACTACCCCCTAAACCTTCGTATACCTGCGTAGTGTAATCGCCGACGAAATGATCGAAATCACAACTGCAATGGCAACAAGAGTTGGAAATACAATTGTAATGTCACTCAAGTTGACCAAATCTATCCACTTCGCAGAACTATCCAGTAGATGAACAAAAAACGCGTTGATAATTGCGCCCAAAAATACACAAGCAAAAACTGCACCAAGCGTGGCCGCCAGAGCGCCCTCCAAAAGGAACGGTAGTTGAATAAACATGCTTGATGCACCAACCAACCGCATAATCCCGGACTCCTGTTTTCTACTTGCCGCAGATAAACGAATGGTTGTTGCAATTAACAGCACCGCTGAAAACAGCATCAAAACTGCTAGTGCGACGCTAACAAAAGTCAACTTGTTTAGCACATCGAAGATATTCTCGAAGAGTTGCCGCTCATCAAAAACTGCCTGGACGCCTTCACGTCCTGATAGAACATCATTAATCACCTGAAAATCGTTCGGGTTGTTCAATTTCAATTTCAGCGAGATTTGCATATCATCCTGCGTCAAAGTCTGCCCTTTATAAACACCACCAGGATACTTTTCCTTGAAGATTTTGTATGCTTGCTCCTTATTCTGGACGGTAATTTCCTTTACCTCTTTTGCGAGCTCAGTTTTTATCACGTCTTGAATACGCTTAACATCAACATCACCCGCACCTTCACCAGTTGGGCATGTAAAACTTGACTCATACTCAGGACACAGATAAACTACAACATGCACTTTGTCATACCAATCACCTTTTGCTTTGTTAACCTGAAACTGGAGGATCATTGACGCACCAACGAACACCAGTGATATGAACGTCACTAGAACCACAGATATTATCATGAAGGTGTTACGGCGCAAGTTCTGAAAAACTTCAGAAATTATAAAACTAATTCGCATCTTCCCCTTCTTCATCGGTTTTACTGGTCGACTTAGCAGCCTGATTAGCAAAATCTTGTTGAAGCGGAGTAGCATCAAATGCGTCACTTGTGAATAAATCACCAGGCTCACTGTAATACTGCTCAAAAATGTCATCATCTTGATACTTATCCGCATCGGGTTTTTTGTTAAGTGCGAACTCGTTCAGGCGCACCCTTTTTGGAATTCTAATTGTTGCATTATCATCAAGAGTTTTTTGACGAAGTTTAGGTATGCGCAGAGTAGAATTGTGCGCAATATCAACTCTTGTAACTGCATCATCAGACTCCGCATTTTCTTCAGAGGCAACTGCGTTCTCATCAGCATTGTCAACATCGTCAGTTGCTGTGTAACCTGCATTTTTCTCGTCCCGCACGACCCTTCCGTTGTGCAACTCAATCACTCGCTTCTTCATGGAGTTGACGATCTCTTCTGAATGCGTTGCCATCACAACTGTTGTACCCATCTTGTTGATCATAGAGAGCACACGCATAATCCCTTGTGAAGTTGTTGGATCAAGATTCCCCGTCGGTTCATCAGCCAGAATAATCAGCGGACGGTTCACGAATGCCCTAGCAATGGCAACTCGCTGCTGCTCACCACCAGAGAGTTCATAAGGCATGCGGTCTGCTTTATCTTCAAGATTGACAATTTTGAGCGCCTCGAAGACTAGAGTCTTAATCACATGGCGTGACTTACCGATGACCTTAAGTGCAAATGCAACATTCTCGTAGACAGTTTTATTCTGCAACAAGCGGAAATTCTGGAACACAACGCCCAACTGCTGCCTGAGCGCCGGAACTTTCCAATTCGTCAACTTGCCCAGGTCCTTGCCCGCAACTTGTATAGAACCCGAATTCGCCCTCTCTGCGCGAATGACCAAACTCAAGAACGTTGATTTTCCAGACCCCGATGAACCAACCAGAAATACGAATTCTCCGTGCTCAATATCCACAGAAACATCATCAAGTGCAGGTCTAGCATTTTTTTTGTAGACCTTTGTGACATTCTTGAACTTAATCATACCTATATTATAGCATATGCCCATGACATTTTGAACTAACTCCACCACAGCCTCAATAGCTGATGTAAGTCTAAGATAAATCTTGTGGTATAATGATGGTTATGCTGGCAAATCAGAAGTATTTCTTTAACATAAAACAGGATTACAGGTGGTCACATCTGAGTTTGTGCGTTCTTGAAGTGTTTTTTGAAAATAATGCACTAACTACCACATCCGTTAAACCGCTCATAAAGAAATATGTGGATTTTGCCAATCTACAAGATATTGAGGAC
>AXYY01000068.1 GCA_000485475.1 Candidatus Ancillula trichonymphae ImTpAt | reverse complement strand
GAGATACTGGTATCAGTAGCTTTTGAGTTGTTATAACCATCGTAGCCATAAAGCGTATCTTCAATATCAGACCCGACAAGATAACATCAATACTCTATCCTAAAGTTGACCACTAAGGTTATACTTCCTCAAGAATTCATCAGCATCATAAAACACCGACACTTCAAACCCGTACTCATCCTTACTGAGCACACCCGCAAATCCGTCAACGACTTCTTTAACGCTGCCAACAATGACAATCGAATGTTTATCTCTTACCGTAGTTAACATTATACTACAACTCAAAAAGATAAGGAAAAACCATAATACTTTTAGGTTGCGTGCTTTTACGATTCACGACCTAAATCTCACTGCTTTCTTTATCTTCAATGAGACGCATGATCGATTGTCAAGTTATCTGAATCTGCATATGCAATTTTGGTTAACCAATAATTATCGAAACTAAAAGGTATATCCAACCCAAAAACGCCATTCCATATATAAAACCTCTTTTGACTTTCTCATCTGTTCTTACTTCAGTTGCTGCTTTCTTTATAAACGCTCTTAATATTCTTACTCTTGCCATTTTTATCAACTCCTTAATGCGTATGATTGTCTAGCTTATCTAAGTCAGCCAGCGCCCAATACTTTGCCACTCAAAGATATGTTTTCCAACACCATCTTTAATATTGCTACATTCTTCTACTCCTAAAATCTGTCCAACTCCTGCCGCAATACTAATTGGCCGCACCTTCCGTGAATACAGTTATTAATACTTTTATGATAGCTACTGATAGTGTGCAAGCTAATCTTAATACAGTTCCGGAAATATGGACTTCCCAATGTTCCCCAGTTGGTAGAGTCATTTACACGATGAATATAGGTCTCACCGTCAACGGTTAAAATTCGATTCCATTTTGCAGAATCATCAGTTTTAGCAACCTGATTGATTGTCAAGTCATCTGAATCTGAACAAACTTCAAAATAATAATTTTCTTGATTTTCCGAACTAAATTGCTTTATATCACACCCATTCATTTCGTCAACTTTTACTATAGTTGGTTCAACTACGTTTGGAATAGTGTCTGCATGTGCTCTTGGGATGCTTATAGCACAATAGAAAATTAAGTCTACTATCTCATTGAAATTAATATTCCATAACATACTCCTTTAACTTTCGCGTCTGTCTTTATTTCGGTTATCATTTTACCCATTCTTACTCTTGCCATTTTTATCAACTCCTTTGATCTTGAACTTTGACTGAGACCCATTTTTAGAATCTCACAAGGTTACTTCCGTTTCACCTTAAGTGCATTATAACCTACCAAAGTAACACGAAAGTAACAAAATAGCCCCTGAAGTAAAACATTATCCTGACATTTATGCCCCAACCTTACATTATCCTAACTTTTGGGTTCTAGGCTGTTTTTATGCTTCTTCAAAGTTAGAAATGTCTTGTTTTTTCTGCCCTGATAAGCCGTACACGCAGGAAAAAATTGCACAAAACAACACAATGAATGGTTCCCGACTTGACAAATTTTGAGTTCTGTGCTACAATAACAACAGTGGAGCGAACGGAGTAGTTCACATGATGGTTAAGGAGACGGTTATGGAGAAACCATCGATTGAGAATGCTAAGGTTGCGGTAGCCGTCTGGCATATGTGGATCGCCGGTTTGTTGCGGCAGTGGCTGGTTGATATGCTAGAAGATGCCCCAGTACTCAAGATTACCAATCTGTCATGTCAGCACAAGAAGAGGAGGAGCGGTCTTTGTTCTGCGAGGTGTCAGTTTTGAAGTTAGTAGCGGTGAAACCGTCGCTCTTTTGGGGCACGGTGCAGATAAAACGACTCTACTCAAACTGATAGCTGGCTGATAGCTGGAACTTTGGTCCCAAAGACGGTTTCATCACCATCAGCAAGCGAGTCGTTGGCAGCTTACGAAATGTATTTCTACTACATGAAAATGGTGGTGTCCACGAGGAGCTGAGCATTTTCGAAAATCTGAAATTTCAGTCGTTGCTTTTCACTGGAGAAACCGTGACAAGAGATCAAGTTGAAAGTAGTGAGATTTTTAAGAAAATGGGATTGATGAAGTACCTCGACAAACCGATGCAGCAGTTATCAAGTGGACTAGAAAAGGAGGATAAAACAACCATAGTTGTATCTCACGACCTCAGTTTTGTACATGATACCTGCGACCGCGTGATTATACTAAATGATGCAACAATTGTTCTGGATAAAAAGATGACTGATTTCACAGATGTTGAAGAATTACAAAAAGTGTATTTTGTACTCACCGAAAAAGATGACCAATCTGACTGCTAAAAAAGCATGAATCCGAGGTATTATAGTGAAATCGTAACAACGAATCAAGTATAACTTACTTAATCAGTTTTAGCGAATTTAACAAAGGTGGCTCGTCATCCTCAATCCAATGGTACGGTATATATAAGCTCGAAAAATACATCAAATATACAAAAAGTGATTCTTATAAAGAGTTTATTGCTGGAGAAAGTAGATATTTAGATCTATTTAATTATTTTTCAGATGTTCTACAAAAAAATGAAATGACTTTTGGTTTTACGTTTTTGAAAACTACACCTCTTACAACGTTAATTGTCTTGAACTAAATAAATTTTACAGTTTTGCAAGAGTCTTCATTAAACGTAATAACAATTTAATAGCTAACGATGAGTTTATCTTAGTTGAAGCTCAAATTTACGATTTAATTGACAACAAGTGTACCACAAACTGGTAAAGGCAGTGCTGCAAGACGCAAGTCTTTTATTAAAAGGCAACACAAAATGTGGAAAATATGATATCATCATGACATCATTTGTTACGGGTTTCTTTTTTCATGAAATACTTGGACACGTTCTTGAGGATGATTTTATAGTTTTCATATTGATTTGTTGTCAAAAATTGAACTTCCTAAAAATATTACTTACGTTGATAACCCACTGGGATTCGAAAATTCATTGGGGCTTTCAACTCACGATGATGATGGTAATTTAATTAAAAAGTGCTTTTAATTGAAGATGGCATTATTCTCAATACTCTATAAAGAATAATGGATGTATGCGAACCGATTCATATATTAATCTACCGATTCCTAGGATGAGAATGACATATTTACTGCCAAATCAAATAGCGGTTATTCCTCCAGAAACTGGAGAGTACGTTATGTTTTCACAAGGCTTCTCTGGAGACTTATCGAGAATAAATCTGATTTTACCAAAATTAAGCACATCGGTAATGATTTCAAATGTAGGGTGACTGACTGCTCAAAAGCTAGACAAATTCTTCGCGTCAGTTCCGGCGGTCCATTAATTTTACTCTACGATACTATGGTGGAAGGTACTCTTTATGAATAATCAGAAAAGGATACAGTATTCAAATGTCTTCGTTCATAATTGTATACTTAATTACAGGAATGGTGAAAAAACATATTTTATTAGAGATCTCAATTTTAATCATTATGTTGACGAAAAAGATGAACTTTATCATTTGTTTTATAATAATTTACTATCACGACCATCAATCATGTTGAAACCAGTATAAAAAAGACAACGAAACTATGAACCAAAAAACATAATTGTATATAAACCAAAGGAACTTGAATTCAAGAAATGGGCGAACTCAGAAGTCGATTCAATAATTGGTAGATATGGCAGAAATGTTAATGTTTATGTTAAAGTTGGTTATAAAACTATCACTATCGAAACAGGTAAAGATATAATTTTTGAAGCTCTGTCGAAAATATGTCAGCAGCTGTATTCGTCGCTAAAAATCAGCCTGCTTTCATTAACAGAAATATAGAGATCGGATCAAAAATCACCTTTTCAAATACCAAAAATATTATAAATTTGTCTCATAATGAACAGTTTTTAAGATCTTTGCTTAATGATTTGAATATATCTAATATTGCATCTGGAAAATCAAAGGTAAATCTAAAGAATATACAGTCGCAAATATACTCTACAGACCTGAATGTCGATTTTATTCCATCTCGTAGATACGGCGATTTTGGAATACCGTCAAAAGTTGAGTTGATAAAACTTGGAATGGTTAAGAATTTACTTTCGACAAACACTCAATCGAATATCTACGGAATATCCAGTTTGGGAATAGCAAGAATTACTGAAAGCGGTAGACAAACACTTGGTATAGACACATTAAACTTTAAGATATACTGAGTATACTATTGGCATAATCGAACCATTTACAGTGTTTACGTGTTTCCGATTGACCAGCCCTTCGGAGGGACAGTTCCTGCACAAATTTATAAACTTACATTTTCTGCACACTTTACTACATGGCCTACCTAAAGTGGGAAAGATATTAGATGACTTTTCCAACAATTCTTCCAAACCATAAGCATTTAAATCGCCGATCCCATAATCCATCATTGCGCATGGGTATAGCCTAAAATCGGGAGTAATTTTACACAGCCTAAAGCCAGCACCGCAATTTACTTCTTTGGTTTTTACTAAGCTTTTCACTCGCCATGATTGCATAATTGTCATCACCAAATTTGATTCTTTGTTTCTGTATAAATCTTCCTAAATCTTTGTATTGCATTGCCGTTTTTAGATCGTTTTTGTATGCACGCCCCGCGATTGGAGAGCGTACCGAATCGATGAGTTTTAATGCCCAGTTTCTTGACAAGTTTACATAATTCGTCAATTTCGGAATGTTTTTGATTTATCAAAACAGTAGCAACTTGGATATCGTCGACATATCTCTTCGCATAAGTCAAAAACTTGATTGCCAGCTCAAAAGCATCAGTATGTCCGCGTATGTAGTTTTGTACGTTTGAGCTAATCCGTCGATGCTTACTCGAATTGTTGCTTTTGCTCCTGAAAGTAGTTTAATAGATTTTTTAACGCTATCATTTAAATAAAACCCACTTGTAGTAATTAAAATGTGGGTATTACGATTTTTCAAATTACTTATAAGTTCATATATATCAGGATGAATAAAAGGTTCTCCTCCAGTAAGTTGGAATTTATATGCACCCAAGCTTAATAACTTATCAACAACAATACTTAATTTGTCAAAATCGGCACTATTTCCTTTGTCTGCTGACAAGAACAATACCGGCAACGAAGAGGGCATGCATGCGTTAACTCAAACATAATTGTATCTGGAGAATAAAAGCTGTTTTCTAGCATGATAACTTTTTAGTTGACCTTTTTAGCGGTTTCAACTAACATATTAGTCTTTTCCGCTAAGTCGAAAAAATTAACAACATATTCAGTAATTTTTGCTGCATCATTGTCAATATTCATAAAATGATTAATAATGTCTCGTTTAGAACGCATTCCATTACACAATAGAAGAATGTCCAGTGCAACCTGATTGATCTTGAATCTATATTTTGTATTATTACGATACTTTGTGCTAGGATTTCACCATTAGGTTGTTTAATTATTAATAAATTCTTGGTGGTAACGTATTTATTGGACATTGTTCTTAAACATTCTACTAATCATTTTTAAGTTAGTGGTTGTAAAAAGTAGTCCAATTAAAATCATTGCTATTGACAAAATTAGCAACTGGTTAAACGGGTTAATTTGCGCGCACAAACCTGCAATAATTCCACCAACCGATAATAAGGTGAAGAAAAATACCGAAGCGCCGAATTTCAGTAGTAAACTAAAAAGCTGAAGATTTGACACACTAGAAACATCGTAGAAACATCTAGTACCAATGCAATCACCACAATTTTAACAAAATGTTCCACATCAGTAATCCCGAACAAGAAATAACAAACTGCTGAAGTAGGTAGTAAATAAACTAATCCCACATAATAAAGGGCAGTAGTGTGTTTTAACTAGAAAGTAGTTCAACAGTTTTTGATGGGGGCTTTTACAATGATTTCAAATAGATTACTTTTGTAGTTCTCAGTTATTCCCTTGGTGAAGGCCGTCATGCATATCAATATAGAGCCCGAGCCGAACAACATAGTGAAGAAGTAACACAGCATCTGTTCCCATACTTGTCAACGGCGATAATTGTTCACCTGGTATTATTCGGAAATTCTGATGTTGTGAGAATAAGAATGGAATAAGAACACCGGAAACCACTGCCATAGCAATCAGGCTCACAGAATCTTTCCGCATACGTAACGCATCTACATACAAAATGGCTTCCATTACAACTTCACTCCTTTGTTTAGTTCTTGATTAAGAGGATAACATAAACTTAAAAATTTGTCAAATTTTAAGTTACGCCATCTCTATGCTTCTTCAAGGTTAGAAATGTCTTGTCTTTTTTGTCCTGATAGCCGCACACGCAGGAAAAGCAGCGTAGTAGTGTGATATAATAAATACATGAAGAGAAGTCTTTCAAGTGTTCCAAGCATTCTTTTAGGTAAGTTGGTGCGCACCCTTTTAGTCTTGTCTTCGAAGAGTTCCGGGACCGCACTTCCTGGAAGAGTTGTTGAACTAGTTGACAAAAAGTTCTTGATCCGCATGTTCTCCAAGATGGAATACGGAGTCCTACTCGTTTCAGGAACCAACGGCAAGACAACAACAACTCATATTATCACCAAACTGCTAGAGGCACAAGGTCTTCGCGTTTTTACAAACCGCTCAGGTTCCAATTTCACGCGCGGAGTTGTTTCGGAGCTAGTTCATTGGTCAAGTATTCTTGGAAATCCGCGCGCAGACATAGCAGTACTTGAACTAGATGAGGCATATGGCGTGCACTTTTGCGAGGTAGTTAAGCCGAACTACACAGTTTTACTCAATGTTACCAGAGATCAACTGGACCGCTTTGGTGAGCTAGATTACACCGCCAAGTTGTTGACCAAAATCGCGAAGAACACGCAGAACGCGCTGATTCTAAACTGTGAGGATCCGCATATATACAAGATAAAAAATGAAGTGGGTAAAAATATCAGCACCTCGTTTTTCGGGCTGAATCCGAAACTGCGCGAAACTTTCCGCAACGATGATGAACTGCACACGCACAAGGTGGTAACTGCATACGATGAAGATGAAGTGCCGAGAACTTGGGAAGAAATGCAGGCGCACAAGCCTATGAACACCGTGATTTTGGAGGATTTTGAGAATTCGCGTGCGCTTTATACCATCAACTCGCACAAAATTGTTGCTGATATTGAAATCGCAGGACTACACAACGTGTTCAACTCTGCGGCCGCAATCGCAGCAGTTCGCGCAGTTATGAAGAACAACCTCAAAGGTGCAGAATTGATGAACTTGCTGTCTTCTGTAACGTCCCCTTTTGGGCGCGGCGAAACCATCGAGGTTGATGGCAGAAAAGTTGAACTTGTACTTGTCAAGAATCCTGCGGGTTTCCGGCTGGCAATGTTGTCCTTCGAGAAAAGTGCAACGTATTCCATGATCGCGATCAACGACGAATATGCTGATGGGCGCGACATCAGTTGGCTTTGGGATGTAGATTTTAACATACTCAACAAGAAGCACGGGAAGAGCAAAGGTGTCAAGATGATTTCAGGTACTCGCGCGTATGATATGGCACTACGATTGGTCTACAGCAATGTTGAAGTTGATGAAATTGAGCCGAAGATTGAACTGGCGACCAAGAATTTTATTAGCAACTGCGGCGGAAAAACCAGTGTTCGCAAAATCTACTGCACATACACCGCAATGTTGAAAATTAGGCAAGTTCTAACGAACAAGAGGAGCCTGAAAATATGAGTATTTTTACTGAAGAGTTTAATATTCTTGAACTTTACACAAAACAAATGAACATTTACGGAGACACCGGTAATTCACAAATACTAAAAAAACGCATGGAGCTGTATTCCCTCAGGTCCAACATTTTGCACTACAACATTGGCGATGTGTTCCCCACAAAAGTAGATATAATTGTTTCTGGTGGCGGTCAGGACAGTTCGCAAATGCGTGTTGCTGAGGACTTATTGTCTATAAAGGATCACCTGAAACTACACGCGCTGAATTCAACGCCGATGCTCGTGGTGTGTGGCATGTATCAGTTGTTTGGGAACTACTTTGAAACATCTACTGGTGAAAAAATCAGCGGACTGAGCATTCTGGACGCGCACACAGTTGCACAAGATAAACGACTAATCGGAAACGTCATCGCATCTAGTAATACATTTGGAACACTCGTTGGATATGAGAACCACTCTGGACAAACCACACTCGGAGCAAAAGCAACTGCGCTAGCTGAACAAGTTTCATTGGGCTACGGAAATGACGCGACTAGTCAAACTGAAGGCATAATCTACAAGAATGTTATTGGAACTTATCTGCACGGACCAGTTTTATCCAAGAATCCAAAACTTGCTGATTATTTAATAAACTGCGCGGTCACCAAGCGGATGGGTTATGAAGTTCAACTGACCAGCAACTCAGTTGCTAAACTTGATGAATTGGTTGAACAAGCTCGAAAAGTGGCACAAAAACTGCGGCGGTAACGCCCTCTTCAAGAGCGTGCGACCGTTGTGTCAAAATATACTGATGATTTCACGCGCAATTGTCTGTATGTCTTCCCAGTCCTTAAGCTTGAGCTGCTTTTGCCGGATCCGCACAATCCTGTCCAGTGAATAACCGCGCGCAAGCAATCGACAAGTCTGCGTCTTCTCATCAACCGTCAGAACAACTACGCAGTCTGGATCTTGGCTGAACTTCTGCATAAACAACTCTCGAGTTTCCCACCACAGCGGTATTTCATGTATAACTACTAGCGTAACATCATCTGGAGAATTTGGGGACGAACATTCCGCACGAGCTACTTCAAATATTCTACCAGCCAACGCATAAACTGCAGGATGTATTAACATCTCGAGCGACTCCAACTTCTCAGGCTCCTTGAACACCTCAGTCGCCAAGCGATCCCGCTCCTGCAGAGTTTTTACACCACAAGCATCGTGCAGGACCAGATGAGCAAGTTTGTCGTAATTGAAACTAAGTATTTTGAGCGCGGATGCGTTACTAGTAAGATTGGTGAAAACAGTTGCCAAAAAACTGTGAACCGCAGAACTTGGAGTGAATATCACTTCGTCATGCACCAAATCAAGAGCTGCACCGCTCGCTCTTCGACCTGAATCGTCGTTGTCTAAGAAATCTGTAACATCATAATTGAACACGCTGCACTTGACACCAGAGCACCTGTTAGAATACTTGTCAAGCAAAAAACGAACGAGCTCAGACTTGCCGGCACCTGCATATCCTGTAACAACAAGATGGAAAACCGAACTGCGCAACTTCCTTAACTATTCAGATGCTTGCAACAGCTTTTGCTAGTGCACTCTTTTTGTTCGCCGCCTGGTTTTTATGAATAACTCCTTTTGATACAGCCTTATCCAGTTTACGAGACGCAACTCTCAACGAGTTTACTGCGAGCTCACCATTTTGTTCAGCAACAGCTTTGCGAATCTTGCGGATTAAGGTCTTGAGCTCAGACTTAACAGCCACATTTCGCTTGTGTGCCTTCTCATTCGTCAGTATTCTCTTCTTCTGTGATTTAATATTTGCCATTACTTCTTTCTACCTTTCGAAAACAACCCCCTCTGTTATATCACAACTTGATGTGATTGTCAACTACTACCCTATTTTTGCTTGTGTTATAATGTAGTCATGCAGAAAAAGTACAATGTCTCGACGACTGCGCGCTTAACGGGCGTACATCCGCAGACTCTGCGCTACTACGAAACTATTGGACTAATACATCCTCGCAGAACAATTGGAGGTGTTCGTCGGTACAACGAGTGGGATATTCAGCAACTGCGTGAAATCCGCAAGTTAGCAAATCGCGGTGTGAACCTTGAAGGAATTAAGATTATACTTGAATTTACCGAGGAAAACAACATCCTGAGACGTCAACTAGCGGCTAATAAAGGAGACACCATTTTCACTGCGGGTAGTAGTGGTGATGTAAATATTGAACAATACGCAAAGCTGAGTTTAATTAACCGCATTAGATTATTCCGCTCGTTGCGCAAAAAAGACATCGAGAATCCGACTCTGCTGCAAATTGAAGGTGGTAGAAAATCTTAAACAACCAGTGCGAGTGGTATATGCGAAAAACACTTGAATTGTGCAGAGGCCCGGAATTTTCTGCGGATGTTCCGGTTGCCGCACTCGTCACGCAAGATGATGAAATTGTGGCAGCGGCCAGTAATCTGCGTGAAAAGAACTGCGACCCGTCTGCGCATGCGGAAATCCTTGCACTACAAGCCGCATCGAAGAAGTTGAACACCACAAAGTTGCACAATTGCGCACTAATTTCAACACTAGAACCCTGCATCATGTGCACAGGCGCAATTCTGAACGTGCAGATTGGAACCGTTGTATTTGGTGCATTCAACGAGAAGTTTGGTGCCGCTGGCTCGAAATGGGACTTGCTCCGTGACCCACTAGCGCCGCATCATCCTGAAGTTATTGGCGGAATACTTGAAGAGGAGTGCTCGTTCTTGCTGAAGGAGTTCTTCGACAAACTGAGGTTGAAGTCTGAAACAACTACTGGTGCGCTTTCCAGCAAGTGATCTTTCAAATACTTCGACAACTCGCCGCTTTCGAACATGGACTGGACTGCAACAAAAAGTGACTCAGATTGCAGTTGTTGTTTAACTTCTCTTTTTATAATGTCTTGAATTTGCCCCTCATACTCGTTAAGCATTTTCTGCATCTTTTTCTGAACTTCTTCCTTCAGCTCCCTCCTGAATTCCTCGTTCAGGTCAAAAAGCACCTTGATATTGTCAAGACTAGCATTTGTGGACTTCTCGTTCGACTCATCAAGTGCGGGCAAGCGGATAAGCGATGCAGCAGTAAGCGAGATCTTCGCATAACCATCAAGATGATCGGTTGGACTCTTCCATATGCCCTTGACTTCCTGATCTGCAAGTTTCGTCATCGTCGAGTTAGTTGAAAGACTAGTAACAACGCGCTTTAATCCACCAGAAACTGCATCAACTGAGCCGATAAAGCACCTCGCATTAACAACCGTTCGATTCAGGTCATCGCCGTGCGAACCGTGTATATCATCACGCATAGCAATATTGCGTGTCTCCTGAGCAACTTGTGCGTCAACTGGTGAAATAAGCGTCCGCATAATCGTACCTGGACTTTTCGCTAACTTGTGGATCAATTCAGCAATATCAATAATTCTCAACTCCGGCATAACTCTGCGCGTTCTATTATAACTTACCTGGATTTCATCTGCAACATTTGGGGACAACATATCGTATTCAAAACGATTCACATCTCTATTGATTTTGAAATCTTGCGGCATAAAACGAACAACATCCGAAACAGGTACTAGTTCATACACATCTCTAGGAGCGGCACTCCTGAGCAAGTTTTTGTAGTTCGAAATGCTCAACGGTTGATACGTGCAAAATGTGCTCAATATATCACCAAGATCGTCCGTCCAACCAGGAAACTCAGCGCCAACTTGACTAAAAACAACCTCAAAACTCTTGGTCGGAGTGCTAATTATTTCTATTTGCAGTGCAGACCCGAGCGGCCAGTAGTTGACACATTGAACAATGTCATTCGAAATTTTAGCCGAGAATATGCTCGCATCGCTTACAAATCTATAGCCGACTATTTCAATATGTTTAGGAATTCTTCGCTTACTTTGCTTTTTTTCTGCCATAACTACCTACCCTAAGTTCCTTATGTTTGAAATATGGAAGTTGTCGTAAATTCTTGATGGAGTCGGACCTCTCTGATGCTGATAGTGCGACCTCTTTTGAGTACTACCGTATGGAAATTCAACTTCAGACGAAAGCTCGAAAAAGGCCAGTTGCCCAATTTTCATGCCTGGATATAACTTGATTGGAAGAACATTCAGATTAGTAAGTTCGAGCGTGATGTGCCCAGAAAAACCAGGGTCTATAAAACCAGCAGTGATGTGCGTCGCTAGACCCAAACGCCCCAGCGAACTCTTGCCCTCAAATCTTGCAGCAACCTTATTCCCCAGAGTTACCAGCTCATAGGTTGAACCAAGTGCAAACTCTCCCGGGTGCAAAATGTAGTATTCGTCATCACCTAGAACAACTCTTCGTGTCAAGTCCTCGTATTTAATCGCAGGATCGATGTGCGTATACTTGTTATTGTCAAATCTACAGAACACGCCATCTAACCGAATGTCAATTGACGATGGCTGTATCATATCACCAGAAAACGGTTCAAGTACAATTTCTCGTTGCCGAATACTAGACTTAATATCCCTATCAGATAACAGCATGACTACAGTATACCACACTTTTGTTTCCAGGTGTTATAAAGTCAGCAAAACCTCATCTTCATCATTTTTTACGCACCACGACTCGACGTGGATCTACGGCAAAACACCAGTGCGCAAATCACCGCACACCGACGGACCTAGACATAAAATCACACAGATCAAGTCAACGAACGAGCGGATGACGGGAATCGAACCCGCACAATCAGCTTG
>AXYY01000067.1 GCA_000485475.1 Candidatus Ancillula trichonymphae ImTpAt | reverse complement strand
TGAATACGCATCATTCTTACCGTTCTTGTCTAGCGGAGACTTGATGTCAAACCAAGCGAGTGGATGATATATGATGTTGACCTTACCGGTTGTAACCAACTCTTCAAGCGTATCACCATAACTGCGCTCGAAACCACCACAACCTGGACACAAGAAGTCATTGTAAATCTCAAGATTAACCGCACCCTTGATGGTCTTATCTTTTCCACCTCCGTTTTTACTAACAGTGAAACTACCGTCTTCATTAAACAGACTCGGAACATCGCCAGCCTCCTGAATTTTCTTCCTGAGATTGGTTTCACTATTCGGGTTACTCACGATGATAAACACCACAACTAGCACCAAAGCAAGTGTAAATGCAGCGATAGCACTGCCGAAAATCAAGCGAGTGCGTCTGTCCTTCTGAGTTTGCTGCACGCGCAACGCCTCAGATAATTCTCTTGCACTCTTACCGCTCTTCGCATTACCTTTCGCGCCTTTACCAATGGTGCCTTTATTTGCAGCTCCAGCTGACGTTCTTCTAGATGTACTTTTCGTTGCCACTTTTACTCCTGTTCAAAATCCGTTCAATTCAATAATCTCCTGGCACATTGTAGCACGAAGAGTTAGCGTTGTCAAGTATTACTTAAAGTGCACATAAGAAGTACATAATATAAAAGTGCACAGAAATCACCCAGAAGTAGAAAATCTTAAACTTCTATGTCAAGTGTTTTAAGGATAGCATATTTTAAGGTGAGCAAGTGATGAATCAGTAGTACACATAAATATACAATATTCACATAGATCACCCAAAGGAAAAGTATGATATAATGAAACCATAATTTGTTAATCAGATTAAGGAGATAGTATATGGTTGATAAACGGAAAAAAGTTACCAGTGTTGTTTTGTCTATGACACTACTTTCAACGAGTTTTCTCGCGCTGACTGCGTGTGGTTCTAATTCAACTGCTGGTGCACAAGACAACGTAATAAAGGTATTTGGCTGTGAACCGAAGGTTGCGCTGGTGCCTGGAAACACCACTGAAACTTGCGATGCAAACGTGATTGACCTGATGTTTGAAGGTCTAGTAAGTTATGACGATAATCAAGGTAAAGTGGTGAATGCGGCTGCAGAAAGTATTAAGACTGAAGATAGTCAGCATTTCGTAGTAACCCTAAAACCTGGTTTGAAGTTCTCGGATGGTAGTGATGTTACCGCTGGTAGTTTTGTTGACGCGCGGAATTATACTGCAAATGCGCAAGAAGGTCAAGAGTTTTTCAGCAAGATTGAAGGATTTGATGAGGTTTCTACTAAAAGTGTAACTGCAGATATGAAACTTTCTGGACTAAAGGTGGTTGACGACACTCACTTTAACATTACACTTTCTGCGCCATCTGCAATTTTTTTGACCTCATTGGTTACATCTGTTTACTATCCACTTCCAAAGGCGTTCTTCTCTAATCCAAAGGCGTTCGGAGGCGATGCCGCTGCTGGCAACGGTCCATACAAGTTGAAAAATTTTGTGTATGACAGTAAAATCGAACTTGTCCCGAATAGCGACTATAAAGGTGAGCGGAAACCTCAAAATGACGGTATCAACTTCCTCGTGTATGCGGGTAATGCTACTGATGCGGCATTTGCAGATGTTCAGTCTGGCAATTTGGACGCAGTTGAGAAAACTAAAACTGATAATTATGTCAACAACAAGAGCGACAGTAGAATTCAGTGGAAAATTGAAGAATCAAGTATGTATTCATCTTTTGCAATTCCTTACTACCTCAAGCATTTTGGACAGGACGATGAAGGAAAACTCAGGCGCGCTGCAGTTTCTAGGGCAATTGACTGCAAAACGATCATTGACAAGATTGATAAAGGTCCAGGAGTTCTTCCAAAATCTTACTCACCTGTTTCGAAACTGATCAACGGTTCAGTAGAAACTATAAAGGGCAATGAAGTACTGGAATATAATGCTGAAATTGCAAAGGAACTCTGGGCAAAGGCGAACGAAATCAGCCCTTGGGATAACGAAACCTTCAAGTTGTTCTACAACAACGACTCTGGACTCAAAGAATTCTTCGATGCATATGCGAATTCAATAAAGGAAACGCTTGGAATTAACTGCATTGCGGAAGGTACAAGTGATTTCAAAACTCTACTTCACATGATGAGTAATAGAGAAGTGAAAGGTGGATTTAAGGACAACTGGACAATAGGTTATCCATCAATTGAGAACATCCTGGCGTCGATTTTTAAGACGAACACTGGGTCAAACTACAGTGGATATTCATCTGAAGAGTTCGATTCACTAATTGCTGATGCAGCCAAGCAGGTTGATGTTGACAAGGCAAATGAGCTGTTTACCAAAGCTCAAGAGGTTTTAATAAAGGACCTGCCATCAATTCCAACTTTTTATGGCTACAATACTGGAGCGTTCAGTCCCCAATGTGAAGAACGTGAAATACACTTGGAGAAATGCGCCAAACTATTTGGTGATGACCAAGAAGTAGTTAGAGGTTCGCGAAGAGTATAAATTCCAATTTATACTACCTTCCTTTTTATGAAGATGAGGTAAAAAGTGTACAAGTATATTCTGAAGCGTTGTTTGTAGGCTCTGTCGGTGCTGATTGGTGCGACATTTTGGTGTTCGGGCTCGTGTTTTTGCAGCCAGGAGATCCAATCAAGACTCTGTGTGCGCAACACTGCCCAAACGAAACCGGTCTGGAAGCTATCCGAGCGCGTTACAATCTTGACAAGCCATTTCTGATGCAGTACTTGTTGTACATGAAAAATTTTCTACTTGGTGATTTCGGGACAACTTTTTCTGGAAGAGATGTATCGGACATCATAACAACTTCAATGCCGAACACCATTCAACTAGGGCTAATTACAATCTTCTTCGAGGTTATAATAGGCATTGGAATAGAAGTTGTTGCTGGAATCCGCAGAGGTTCACTTTTTGACTCTAGTGTATTAGTTATCACACTTGTTTTAATCTCAATGCCAACATTTGTTCTAGGATTCGTCTGTCAACTAGTTTTCGGCATGAACTTGCGCCTGGTTCCACCAACCGTCGGACCAAATGTAGATTTCGCACACTTGTGGATGCCCGCGTTGATACTCGCAACAGACTCAATAGCATCAGTATGCAAATTAACGAGGAACTCAATACAGGACAACTTTTATACGGATTATGTGAGAACTGCGTATGCAAAAGGGCTTCCGAAGCATCAAGTTGCTCTGCGGCACGTTTTCCGCAACTCCATGATTCCAGTTACAACATATATTGGAGCAG
>AXYY01000066.1 GCA_000485475.1 Candidatus Ancillula trichonymphae ImTpAt | reverse complement strand
GGAGATTCACATACTGCAACACATGGTGCGTTCGGTGCTATTGCGTTCGGTATTGGAACTTCTGAGGTTGAGCACGTTTTGGCAACGCAGACCATCAATCAGAAACCTCCTAAGACCATGTCGGTAGAATTTACTGGTACACTTCCAGATGGTGTTAGTGCCAAAGATATGATATTCGCGCTGATCGGAGAGATTGGAACTGGTGGTGGACAAGGCTACGCAATTGAATATCGCGGTGAAGCCATAAAGAACCTGTCCATGGAAGGGCGCATGACAATCTCCAACATGACGATTGAAGCAGGTGCTAGATTTGGCATAATTGCACCAGATGAGACAACTTTCAGCTACCTTGAGGGGCGCGCACACGCACCAACTGGTCAAGATTGGGATGCAGCACTTGAATATTGGAAGACGCTGAAAACTGATGAGGGTGCGGAGTTTGATAAGTACGTTCAAATTGATGTGTCCAAGTTGTCACCTCAGGTAACTTGGGGCACCAATCCTGCACAAGTTGTTGGAGTTGACGCGCACATTCCAACACTAGAGGAGGTTTCCGCACTAGATTCTGAAATCGCAGCTACCGCATGGAAGAACGCCCTGAAGTACATGGATTTGGAACCTGGTCAGAAGATGAAGAGCGTTGAGATTGATACCGTCTTTATAGGTTCTTGTACAAACGGACGAATTGAAGATCTGCGTGCAGCAGCTGACGTGCTAAAAAAGGCGCAGGAATTGGGACTTGACAAGAGTGTTAAGCGCGTTTTGGTTGTTCCTGGTACTAATAGAATACGCTTGGCGGCAGAAAAAGAAGGACTTGATCAAATTTTCACAGCTTTTGGTGCTCAGTGGCGAAATGCCGGTTGTTCGATGTGTCTAGCGATGAATCCTGACAAGCTCAAACCTGGTGAACGATCTGCATCAACTTCTAATCGTAACTTCGAGGGTAGACAGGGTGCGGGCGGTCGGACTCATTTGGTCAGTCCGCAAGTTGCAGCGGCCACAGCGGTACTTGGACACTTGGGTACACTAGATGATGTTTTGAGGAAAGGAAGTGCAAATGCATAAGTTTAGTACACATACTGGAGTTGCTGCACCGCTCATGCTTAGTAATGTTGATACGGATCAGATTATTCCAGCGATTTATCTTAAGCGGATAACTAGGAGCGGTTTTGATGATGCACTTTTCGAATCTTGGAGGTCGAACGAGCCAGATTTCATTTTGAACCAGGATGCGTATAAGGACGCCTCAATTTTGGTTGCAGGGCCGGATTTTGGGACAGGATCCAGCAGAGAACATGCGGTTTGGGCGCTACAAGATTACGGTTTTCGAGTAGTTTTATCTTCACGATTTGCGGACATATTCAGGTCAAATTCAGGTAAAAGAGGATTACTAACTGCAGTTTTAGAGCAAGCGGACATTGAGAAGATCTGGGATTATTTGAGGCAGAATGTGGGAGCCGCACTAACAGTAGATTTGGAACGAAAAGTAGTTCTTGCGGGTGATGAGTCGTTCACATTTGAGATTGATGAGAATGTGCGGTACAAGCTTCTGCACGGGCTTGATAATATCGGGCTCACACTTGAGCACTTGCATGAAATTGACGCGTTCGAAAAGCGGAGGCCTGCGTTTAAGCCAACCACTTTGCCAGTAAAGACACAAAGAATGGAAGTCGCCGCGAGCGTGTGAGAATAGCACATGTCTGAAAATAGAGTTGTTGATGAAATGGAGCGCCTTGATAAGCTTGGTGATTATCTTGTTGTGCGCGGAAATAAGGCGCTGAGTGGTCAGATCAAGGTTCGTGGTGCTAAGAACTTCGTTTCAAAAGCTATGGTTGCAGCGTTGCTCGGGCGGCGGACACCAAGTGTACTGAAGAATGTGCCGAATATTCGTGATGTGCAGGTTGTTAGTGATTTGTTGCGACTACATGGTTGTAGAGTTGATTATGAGCCAGAAAAGGGAGTTATCTGCATTGATTCTGCCAACGTTTCACATGCAGAAGTTGTCGATGTTGATACACTTGCTGGCAGTAGCAGAATTCCGGTGCTGTTTTGCGGTCCACTTCTGCATAGACTTGGTGAAGCATTTATTCCATCACTAGGTGGGTGCGACATAGGTGGTAGACCGGTTGACTTCCATTTTGACGCACTACGCAAGTTCGGTGCAATAATCACCAAGGAGGAGAGCGGAATTCATATAACTGCGCCCGCAGGTTTGAGGGGCACGAAGATCCGGTTGCCGTATCCGTCAGTTGGTGCAACTGAGCAGGTGCTGTTGACTGCAGTTTGCGCAAGTGGGAAGACTGAACTCTCAAATGCCGCAGTTGAGCCTGAAATCCTGAACGAAATTGATGTCCTGCAGAAAATGGGTGCGCTGATTACAATTGATACTGATCGCGTAATCCATATTGAAGGCGTTTCGGACATAAAAGGGTTCACTCATACCGCACTAACTGATCGCATGGAGGTGGCTTCTTGGGCAAGTGCGGCACTTTCGACGCACGGAGACATTTTCATTTCTGGCGCGAAGCAGTCGCATATGACAACTTTTCTCAATGTCTTCCGCAAAGTTGGCGGTGAGTTTGACATTTACGATGATGGAATTAGGTTTTACTATCCAGGCGGTAAGTTGCAGTCAATTCCGCTGGAGACCGACGTTCATCCGGGCTTTATGACTGATTGGCAGCAGCCATTTGCAGTTGTATTGACTCAGGTGCATGGGCTTTCAATTGTGCACGAAACAGTTTATGAGCAGCGGTTTGATTTTACTAAGGCGTTGTGCAGAATGGGCGCCAACATTCAGTTGTATAAGGAGTGCTTGGGTTCACGAGCTTGTCGATTTGAGGAGCGCAATTTTAAGCACTCCGCAGTTATTGCAGGGCCCACTAAGTTGCACGGTGCCAATATTCTTGTGCCGGACTTACGAGGTGGATTTTCGCATGTGGTTGCCGCCATGACTGCAGTTGGTGAGTCGAAAGTGTATGGAATCAGTCTGATCAACAGGGGATATGAGGCGTTTACTGAGAAGTTGTTGGCGTTAGGAACAGATATTGACTAGTAGATTAAGTTATGAGAATTCTCGACCGGCTAGTGCGGAAACTAGGTGGTGGTACGGGAAGACTGCGATGCGTCGCTTGGCCACTCTTCGCAAGATAGAGGACGGTTTTTGGTTTTACCATTTTGTTGTGTGGATTTTGCGAAGACTAATTGAGTTGAGAATATACCGTGTTGAAGAAGGCATTGAGAAGATTCCCGCTGCTGGTGGTTTAATTGTTATTGCTCCTCATTTGGATGAATTTGATGCGTTGATTGCACCTGAAGTTATTACGCGCGCAGGAAGAATGCCGAGAATCTTCGCAAAGGCGGATCTCTGGAAGATTCCAGTTGTCAAGCAAGCATTTGACTCAGGGAAGTTGATTTCAGTTGAACGAGATTCGAAATCTGCAGCGGATTCACTTCTAGTTGCCAAAGAAGCACTAGAGAACCAAGAGGTTGTGCTGATATTTCCAGAGGGTACTTGTTCAAAAGATCCTGAATCATGGCCTATGACTTGCAAAACTGGCGCGGCTAGACTCGCACTTCAAACTGGTGCCCCTGTGGTTGTAATTATGCAAGATGGCGCACAGTTTCTGGGAAAGACGGCGAATAGAGGTGTTCAGTGGAGTAGTTATTTTTT